>NZ_KK073873.1:936702-1236702 GCF_000585355.1 Xylanibacter oryzae DSM 17970
CTGCCAAATAGTCGTAATGGTATTAATGTATCATCAGAAATATCTTTATCTTATGATATGCAGAATAGACCAGAGTTCCACCGTAGAGTCTTTTCGGCAGGATTAAGATATAAGTGGAATAATCCGGAAAGCCATTCACAATACAAAATAGATATTCTTGATCTGAATTATATACATATGCCATGGATATCAGAAACCTTTAAGAAAGAATATCTTGACAGTGTTAGCAATCGTAATGCAATATTAAGGTATAATTATGAAGATTTGTTTATCGCAAAAATTGGTTTCGGATATGCTTATAATAACGGGAAGCATGCATTTAAAGCTAATATTGAAACTGCTGGAAATCTCTTCAATGCATTTTCTCATCTTACAAACGCTAAAAAAGACGATAAGGGCAATTATACATTATTCAATATAGCATATGCACAGTATGTTAAAGCTGATTTTGATTATACGAAGTTGATAACATTCGATAGACGAAATTCACTAGCGTTGCACTGTAATTTAGGTATTGCCTATCCGTATGGTAATAGTACAGTTCTACCTTTTGAGAAAAGGTATTTTTCTGGAGGAGCAAATTCCGTTAGAGGATGGAGCGTAAGAGGACTTGGTCCTGGAAAATATAGAGGAGTAGACGGCGCTATTGATTTTATAAATCAGACTGGTGATATGAAGTTGGACATGAATATGGAATATCGCACTTTCTTGTTTTGGAAATTTAATGGTGCTGTTTTTGTTGATGCAGGCAACATATGGACATTAAGGGATTATGCCGAGCAGCCTGGAGGGCAATTTAAAATAAATGAATTCTATAAGCAGATAGCCGTAGCATACGGCTTAGGACTTAGACTTAATTTCGATTATTTTATTCTTAGGTTTGATGTTGGTATGAAGGCAATAAATCCGGCATATGATACACAAAAAGAACATTATGCGATAGCAAATCCTAAACTTAGTCGTGATTTGGCTTTTCACTTCGCAGTGGGGCTTCCATTTTAATAGTCCATCTCTTATTACGTAATACAACCGGCAGGCGGAAGTCTGCTTGTTTAATTATACGTCCAGCTTTGCCAATTGTGTCTAGTTGCATATAATTATGCACGGTAATTAGAACACATCCGGTAGTGTCATTATCATGAAATTCATAATCGTTTATTACAATTGAAGCCCCTTCTTTCGAATTCTTTAAGACCATGATATCAGCATCGTGTATATTTGATGCAGCATATATTAGCCATTTCCTTGATTCCTGAGTGCAGTGTCTTATCGCTTCCTTATAATTGTAGTTGAAATAAGACGTAGCGAAATCATCTACTTCTTTATTTATTTGGTCGTTATCGCCTTTGTGTGTTACACCACAACTAAATAATGCTGTAGAAAATGCGATAGAAAGTGATATTAATGAATAATTAAATTTCATATTAAATAATAAATATATTACAAAGATATACATTATATTTTGGTTTTTAGTCATATTTTCTGTACTTTTGCATAAAATAACAAATTTAAAATGCTAAGATTTATATCCTTTGGCAGTGGAAGTAGCGGAAATTGTTACTATCTTTACACTGAAAATAATGGGATACTGATAGATACCGGAATAGGAATAAGGACACTAAAGAAATACTTCAAAGATAGAAATTTGAAGATTGATGATGTGAATAACATCCTGATAACTCACGATCATGCTGATCATATAAAGTCAGTAGGTAGTATGAGTTACGAATATGGACTGTCGGTTTATGCTACGCATAAGGTTCACCATGGCATTACGCGCAGCTATTGTGTACAACGAAAAATACAAGATGAACACATTAAAGAAATAGAGAAAGGTGAATCTTTCCAATTGGGAGACTTTCATATTATTTCATTTGAAGTTCCTCATGACAGTTCAGATAATGTGGGTTACAAAATAGATGTTGGCGGTATTGTATTTTGTCTTATGACAGATGTAGGACATGTAACAGACGACATGAAAAATTATATTTCAGAAGCCAATTATTTAGTTATAGAAGCCAACCATGATATGGAAATGCTCATGAACGGTCCTTATCCACAATACCTTAAAGATAGAGTGTCGGGCCCTGATGGTCATTTGTGTAATGCAGATTGCGGAAAGGCTATCGCTGAAAATATGACGGAAAATCTTCGTCATATATGGTTGTGTCATTTAAGTGAAGAAAATAATCACCCAGAATTAGCTCGTAAGACAGTTGAAAGTACTTTGAGAAGTTATGGTGTGTTGGTAGGCAAGGATGTACAACTTGATGTACTTAGAAGAAAAGTTCCTAGTGAAATCTTTATATTGGACTAAAAAATGCACTTTTTCTTAAAAAAGTTATTCAATAATTTGGCTGTTACAAAGAAAAGCCTTACCTTTGCAATCGCAATTCAGAAATAGCCTGATTGCTGATAAAAAAGGCGCTCGTAGCTCAGTTGGTAGAGCATCTGACTCTTAATCAGAGGGTCCAGGGTTCGAACCCCTGCGGGCGTACAAAAGGGACTTAATTAAGTCCCTTTTTTGTTCATTATTCTAACTAATTAATTTAAATATTTACTGAATAATAGTTCGTTCGTATTTTGTGGCTTGGTCGTTATTCTGGATGATATTATTATACTTTCATTGTCTTTTGATTGAGTTTGCAAGTCTATGTTATTTTTATAAAGATTTTGCTAATATAATTTGTAGTTTTTATAATGAAAGTAATAGGGTGGGTTTTGACTTTATGCAGAAACGGTTTACATTGGCTTAAAATAAAATGTGTAAAATTGAAAAGAAAAGACGTGTAGATCGTTTTTGTATTGAAAACTTCAAATCTGAAGTATTAAGAGTCTATTCAAGCGGTATATCATGGCGTTTTACGGCTCAAAGATTATCCTTTTTCTGAAACGTCACATGCATGCGACGAATTCATGTATCAGATATTATATCAGTAGGGTCTTATTTAATACCTTATGTGGTGTTAATACAATGAAATCTGTAATATTGCTGAAGATATTTATACAAAACTGGAATTATCTAATTTAAAGATGTAAAAAATTCAATGATAAACTCATGTTAACAACTATCGAGCTGTTTGCATTTTATTTTCTGTCTACACTTTAAGATATTTACAATTTTTCTGTTTAGCTTAAAGCAACTTATTATGCAGACGAAATCATATTTTTATATTGGGGCATTGTTATGACTTGTATTTAGATAACTTATAACCTATGTCTAATGATTTTATATAAAGATGATAAAGGTTTATTTGGTATTGTTAGTCTCTACAATAGGATAAACAAATGCAAGAATTGAACTGGTGTCTAATTAGGCTTTGGTCGAATAGGGTGTATTCTGTCTTTTAAAAATGTGTTGAAATTAAAAACAAAAATGACTTTAAGAGAAAATATTTTAATATAATGCTCATATTACATGTTTTATATCATGATATACTTATTATATTAAGTATTTGAACCAATATGATTCTCATTATCTAAACTTGCATAATATGATAATTTAACATCACATAAAATCCAGTCGTAAATTTTGTAATATACAAGTATATAATGCAAAAAAGGTTTCCATTTTGGAAACCTTTTCTCTTATGTGACTCCGTAGGGATTCAAACCCTAAACCTGCTGATCCGTAGTCAGCTACTCTATTCAGTTGAGCTACGGAGCCTCATTTCTTGATTGCGAGTGCAAAGGTAAGGCTTTTATTTTATTCCTCCAAATTTTTATATAACTTTTTTTTCAAAAATATCTTTCATCAATAAAAAAGGCCTTTCCCAATAATAGAAAGGCCTTTTTATATGTTCTATTTGATTATTTAATCAAGTCAATAGAGCGTTTTAAGAATTTATCTAGAGCAGCACCTTTTAGCATTCCGTTCTGTAAAAGAGCTAAATCGATAAGCTGGTGTACAATGTTATTGTTTTTTGCATATTCGGCTATAATACTCTCTTTCTTACTTCGTTCAGCTTCTAATTCTTTTTCAGTATTTTGTATGTCATCTTTTTCTTCTTGTGTAATTTCCTCTGGTTTCTTTTTAGATTGAGCTTGATGTAACGCAGCAAGACGAGCTTGCTGACCTTTTAGTTCACCTAGTATCGGCTTAAGTTTTTCGTCTGTGCTTGAGGTTGCATCATCAAGTACTTTTTTAACTAGAGGGTGATCACTATTTAATACCAATGAATAAGAATCAGGCATTTGTGCATAGAAACTCATTCCTGCCTGAAATCTGCTGATATCTTTCATACGTCTCATATATTCACTCTGGGTTATAATTACAGGCTGCATTTGTTCTCCTAGAGCTTGAACCTCAACATTGAACTCTATTTTGTCAAGTTTTGGCATTTGAGAACGGAACACAGATGACAAATTGTCACGCTTATCACTGTCAAGTTCTGATTCTTTATGATCTTCCTTAATAATGAGTCTGTCTATAATGTCAGAGTCAACACGTGTAAATCTACTCTTTTCAAATTTTTGTTCAAGCATAGAGATAACCGGAATATCCAACTGACCGTCAAGCAGTAGTACGCTATATCCTTTTGCTTTAGCCGCTTCTATATAGGTATATTGTTCCTCTAGGTTATTGGCATAAAGATAAATCAAGTTTCCTTCTTTATCTGTTTGGTTATCTTTAATTAATTGTTTGTATTCGTCAAAAGTGAAATATTTGTTGTCGGTATCTTTCATTAAAGAGAAATCTTTAGCCTTTTCGTAGAAATTATCCGCTTCAGAAAGCATACCATAATTAATGAATATTTTAAGATTATCCCATTTTTCTTCATATTCCTTGCGGTCCTCTTTGAAAATACTTTGCAAACGATCTGCCACTTTCTTTGTTATATATGTTGAAATCTTCTTTACGTTGGCATCACTTTGCAAGTAACTGCGGCTAACGTTCAGAGGAATATCTGGAGAATCAATAACACCATGTAATAGTGTTAGGAATTCCGGTACTATGCCTTCTACTTGATCTGTTACGAAAACTTGGTTGCAATATAATTGTATTTTATTGCGTTGTAGTTCTATGTTTGACTTAATACGCGGGAAATAAAGTATACCAGTAAGGTTGAACGGGTAATCTACATTAAGATGAATCCAGAAGAGAGGTTCATCCTGCATAGGGTAGAGAGTCTGATAGAATTTTTTGTAGTCTTCATCTTTCAATGTACTTGGAGTCTTTGTCCACAAAGGGTCTACATTATTAATAATGTTGTCTTCTTTAGTGTCTACTTGTTTTCCATCTTTCCATTCAGTTTTTTTCCCGAAAGAAATACTAACGGGCATGAACTTACAATATTTATTTAGGAGACTTTCTATTTTGGCTTTTTCCAGGAATTCTTTGCAGTCATCATCAATATATAATATAATGTCAGAACCATGATCATCTTTTTTGGCATCTTCAATTTCGAATGAAGGAGAACCATCGCAGCTCCATTTTACAGCTTTTGAATCATCCTTATAGCTTTTTGTTATGATTTCCACCTTTTTAGATACCATGAAAGCAGAATAGAATCCAAGTCCGAAGTGACCAATAATAGCGTTTGCATTATCCTTATACTTATCAAGGAAATCACTTACGCCAGAAAATGCAATCTGATTGATGTACTTGTCTATTTCTTCTTCAGTCATACCAATACCATGGTCACTGACAGTAATTGTTCCTTTCTTCTCATCCAATTTGATTTGAACAGTAAGGTCGCCAAGTTCACCCTTGAAATCCCCCTTTTCAGCAAGGGTCTTAATTTTCTGTGAAGCATCTACAGCGTTAGAAACAATTTCACGTAGAAAAATTTCGTGATCAGAATACAAGAATTTTTTGATAACGGGGAAAATGTTTTCTGTTGTAACCCCAATATTTCCTTTTTGCATGTTATTAATGTTTTAATATGTTCAACTTTTCATCATATAATATGCAAATAGTGTGCCAATGCAGATGTCATTATAATAAGAAATAATGTATGCAATGTTTAAAAAAGTCCATTTGATTGGAAAAGTTTTCATGCGAATTTTACCGTATGTTACAAATGCTATCATTTATGTATCATTTTTTATTATGTGTTCCTTTTTTGAATGCTTTAAGTTGCATCATTTGTTTTTTAATATTATCTTTGCAATACTAAAAACACAAATTGAAACATGAAGGAGCGCGAAACCAAATTTGACATTATTGCAGAATACTATCAATCTCATTATGCAGAATTGATAGCATTCGTTGGTAAACGTATTGACTATACTGATGAAGTTGAAGATATCGTTCAAAATATATTTGTACGTCTACTTTTATCAGACAAGATGATATCCGAAATAACATTGCCTTGTCTTGTTTATACAGTGGCCAGAAATCTTATTTATGATTTTTGGCGCCATCACCGTTTGATTAATGAATACGAACATTATTTTAAGTCAACGACATCATGTGGCAACAATGATACATTATCTATATATTCAGCAAATGAGATAAACCAGATATTAGAAAAAGGTATAGCTCTTCTATCTGATAAAAAACGTCATATATATAAAATGTGCATATACGATGGAATGAAGGTTTCTGAAATATCAAAGACGTTGGGCGAAAATTATAAGAGGGTGGAGAATTATCTTGGAGCGGCAAGAAAAGAAGTACGCCAGTATGTTGACAAGATGTTGGCATAGGGAGGATATTATTATGTTATATTCATTTATTGGCTAATGTATATTGTCATTTGTGATGGATTAGATAACCTATGATTCTAATCTTGGCACTTTTTAAAAAAAAATCAATGAAAAGTTTGTGTAATCAAAAATAATCCTTTACCTTTGCACTCGCATTTGAGAAAAGTGTTGCGGTTTGTACCAAAAGGAAGTTTGGGTGAGTGGCTGAAACCAGTAGTTTGCTAAACTGCCGAACGGGTAACCGTTCCGGGGGTTCGAATCCCCCAGCTTCCGCACACTTTTGCAACTAGCCACGGTGGGTTCATCTAATGGTTAGGATACAAGATTCTCAATCTTGGCATACGAGTTCGATTCTCGTACCCACTACGGATGAAATAATTAAGTAGCTGATTTTCAGCTACTTTTTTTATGCCTTGATGGATTATATATTGCTTTAGCCTTTATTTTGAATAAAGAAGACTCATTTATTGAATAACGAAAGTGGTAAATTTTTGCATGCATCTTCAAGAAGGATAATCACATTTTCAAAATCATCATCGTCTCCATAATATGGATCAGGAATCTTGTCATAATTAGGGTATAACTTCAAATAATCGCTAATACGTAAAATCTTCTTTTTACATTCTTTGTTAGGAGCAATATTTGATAAGTATGAATAATTATCTTTATCCATTGCGATGATATAGTCGAAACGGTTAAAATCGTTCATGCATATTTGCCTTGCCTTACTATTGAATTTGTATCCATGTATGTATCCATGTTTTCTCATCCTAGCATCAGGAAGTTGTCCTATGTGCCAGTCTCCAATACCAGCGGAGTCTATATCTAACAGTGTTAATATTCCTTTGTCTTCAGCTATTTTTTTTGTTATATCCTCAGCAGCGGGAGAACGGCATATATTTCCTAAGCATACAAACAACAACGATACCTTTTTCATATATAGAACTTCTTTTATTTCTTTTTATTATTATTGCTGCAAAGGTAATAAAATTATTATTGCAAAAGAACAATAATAAATAATGTATGTTCGCTGATAGCGTAAAAAAATCCAAGCCATTATGCTAGCTTGGATTCTTATTATTGATATTTTTTAATAACGTTACCGTATTTATGCTGATGGAATGCTCTTTAATATTTCTTTCAAGTGATCCCATACCATTTGTACTGTTGGAATAAACAGACATTCGTCTGGAGTGTGAACAAAACGTAGAGTAGGACCAAAAGAAACCATATCAAGGTCTGGATATCGCTCTGAGAATAGACCACATTCCAAGCCTGCGTGTATACCTAAAACCTTTGGCTCCTTGCCAAAGAGTCTTTTATATGAATCTACAGCAATCTTAGTCAACTTGCTATCAGCATTCATTTTCCAAGCTGGATATCTGTCTCCTTGGGATACCTCTGCACCTGCTAATTCAAATACAGATTTAATAGTATTGCCCATATTTTCTAGATTACTCATTACGTTACTACGTTGAGATGCAACAATTGTTATATCCGTATCTGTAGTTACTATACTTGCTACATTGCTTGATGTCTCTACCATCCATGAAATAGCTTCATCCTGGCACATAGCTAAAATGCCATTATGTATACCTTGCATTGATTTTACAAAGTTAGAACCAACATTAGCAGGCAAAACCTTTTCAGCATCTGTAGATTCCATGTTGAAAATCATATTTTTGTCAGTAACATGGAATTCATCTTCTACATCACTCGCAAATATATTCCAGTCTGCTTTAATATTTTCTTTTGCATTATTAGGTACTGCTATTGTAAAATAACCGTCACGAGGTATGGCATTATGCATCTTACCTGAAGTAAATTGAGCAATACGTATATCATACTTGTCCTGTTCTTTATAAAGGAATCTTGTTAGAATCTTTATAGCATTTGCGCGATGTTTATTAATATCGTCGCCTGAATGACCTCCAATTAAACCTTTTAGTTGAGCTTTAATAAAGAAATAACCATTAGGAGCATCTTCTTTTACAAATTTGAAAATGGCTTTTGTGCTTAGTCCGCCTGCACAACTTACAAATATCTGTCCTTCGTCTTCGCTGTCTAGGTTAATAAGCATTTTCCCAGTCATAAAACCAGCCTTCATTCCATGAGCACCTGTAAGTCCTGTTTCTTCATCACGTGTGAAAACACATTCAATAGGTCCGTGTTCGATGTCCTCAGAAGCCAGAAGAGCCAGCTGTATGGCATCACCAATACCATCATCTGCACCTAGAGTGGTTCCTTTTGCTTTAAGCCATTCTCCATCTACATATGTTTGTATTGCATCAGTATTAAAATTGAAGTCCACATCGACAAGTTTATCACATACCATATCCATATGGCTTTGTAATATAACAGTTTCACGGTCTTCATATCCAGGAGTCGCACATTTTCTTATTATTACATTACCAGTTTCATCTACTAAAGTGTCAAGATTATGCTCCTTACCCCAATTTTTGAGATATTCAATCATTTTATCCTCATGCTTAGAAGGCCTAGGCACCTCATTGATTTTCGCGAATTGCTCGAATACACATCGCGGCTGTAATTCATTTTTATTCATTATAAAATGTTTATTTATTATATTTTATTTTGTTCTTTTGCTAATTTGCACTATCTTTGTACGCAATTTAAACGCAAAAGTAAGAAAAATGGATGAGACATTATTATTGAGCGTGTTAATAATTGCTATAAGTATAGCAATATTATGCATTAAAGTCATATTAGTAAAAGACGGGCGCTTTTCCTGTTAGCATGTAAAGGACAATTCTAGACGATGACGAAGAATATCCATTTTTACAGATAAAGACATTTAAGCGTGTGTTGACAAACATCAGATAAAGTAAAATATAAATAAACAAATAAATTTAATGATAATGAATAAGAAAAACATTTTTGGCGCTGTCATGCTAGCTGCAGTTGCGTCTATCACGATGACATCGTGTAACAAATCAACTCCACAAATGGATGAGAAATCACAGACTTCAAAAGCGGCTCCTGGCGATATGAAAATAGCTTATGTAGAGGTTGACTCTCTTATGAATCAATATAAATTCTGCAAGGACTATTCTTTGATATTACAGAAAAAAGGTCAAAATATTCAGGCAACTCTAGCTCAGAAAGGACAAGCTTTACAGGCTGCTGCTGCTAATTTTCAGCAGAAAGCTCAGGCTAATGCATATACACGCGAACAGGCTCAAGCAATCCAAGCTAATCTCCAGCGTCAGCAGCAAGATTTGCAGACTCTGCAACAGCGTCTTTCTAGTGAATTCGAATCAGAACAGACTAAATACAATAAAGCTCTGCGTGATAGTTTGCAACATTTTTTGAAAATCTATAATAAGGATAAAAAGTATTCTATGATTTTGAGTAAAGCCGGTGATAATCTTCTTTATGCAGATAAAGCATTGGATATCACTACAGATGTTGTAAATGGTTTGAACAAATCTTATTCACCTTCTACTGAATTGTCTAAGGCAAAAGGAGGAAAATAATTTTAAATATAATTATAGTGCCGCCTTCTTTATAATGAAGAAGGCGGCATTTTTGTTCTATTATATCCTTTTATTATCTCTTTTTGCTACAAATATTTTTTTATTTATTGTAGGCATATGAAATTATTCGTATATTTGCATTATCATGAATAAAAAAGAAAGATATCGTTATATATTAGATTATTTTCGTAAAAAAATGCCGAATGTAACCACCGAACTTGAATTCGGAAGTGTATTTCAATTGCTGGTGGCTACTCTTTTAAGTGCACAATGTACTGACAAACGAATAAATGAGGTTACGCCAGAACTATTTAGACATTATCCCACAGCAGAAGCTATGGCAAAAGCTGATCAGGAAGATATATATGAATATATAAAAAGCGTTTCATACCCCAATGCGAAGGCTAAGCATCTTGTTGAAATGTCAAAAATGCTTGTTGAAAATTTTCGAGGTGAAGTTCCTGATGATATAAGCGATTTGATAAAGTTGCCTGGGGTAGGGCGTAAGACGGCAAATGTGATTCAAGCTGTTGCCTTTGGCAAGTCTACTATGGCAGTAGATACCCATGTGTACAGGGTAAGTCATCGTCTTGGACTTGTTTCTAAGGAGTCAAACACTCCTTACAAAGTAGAGCAGGAACTTATGGCCAATATCCCGGAATCGGATATACCAAATGCACACCATTGGCTACTTTTACACGGTAGATATGTATGTACAAGTAGAGCACCACATTGTTCTACATGTGAGTTTGATGATATTTGTCCTAAATTAATTGATGGTTCAAAATTATAATAAATATGGATGCTAAAAGAATAATACAATTTCTAAAAGATGTCTCCGTCAACAATAACCGACCTTGGTTTCAGGAGCATAAAGATGAATACCTTGAAGTTAAAAAAAACTTTGAGGAAGATATTACAAGAGCTATTTCCAGAATTGCTGAATTTGACTCTTCTGTTAAGAATATTCAGGTTAAAGATACCACATATCGATTTTATCGTGATACGAGATTTTCTCCTGATAAGTCACCATATAAGAATCACATAGGAGCCTATATATCGGCCCATGGTAAAAAATCCATGCACGGAGGATATTATATACATCTAGAGCCGGGGCATTGTCTTCTTTCTGTTGGCAATTACTGGTTGCCAACAAATATACTGACTGCTTGTCGTAATGAAATAATGTCAAATGAAGGAAAATGGCTCGAATGTGTAGAAAACGATAAGTTCATCAAACTTTTTGGTAAGGCTGAAAATAAAGGATGGAATTCACCAAAAGGCTTTGGATTAGAATACCTTAAAACATGTCCTTCTGGTTTCCCAAAAGATTATGAGCATATTCAATATCTCCGAATGAAAGACTATTGCTGCTGGAAAGCAGTACCTGATACGTTCTTTGATGGAGAAAAATGGCTTGATGAGATGGTTGGCATATATAAGGTTGCTAAACCGATGTTAGATTTTATGAATAATGTTATAGACGATTACGAATAGTCGTCTATAACGTTACGCAGCGATCAGTAATTTCTTATTATTTTTGTGAATAGCTCACCATATTTGGCTTTTTTGAAATCTCCAATACCAGATATCATACCAAAATCTTCTATTGTTTTGGGTTTATTGATTGCTAGGGAGTGTAGTACTTTATCTGATAAAATAATATAAGGAGGGAAACCCTGTTCGTCGGCGAGTCTTTTTCTCAAAGCGCGTAAAGCTTCAAATAGTTGCATGTCCTCATGCCCATCAGTTGGCGCCATCCCTGGTATTATTATAGACGGAATCTCTAGGTGCATGTGCTTCTTCTTTGGTGCTTGCACTTTTATATTATGGTCAATTACAGCTAGTTGAGTTCGCTTTTTACCCTTTAGAATGTCCCATCCGCTAGATGTTATTTTAATATGATTCGATTCGCTATAGTCGATCTCTATAAATCCCATCTGCAACATCTGTAGAATATAATCTTGCCAGTCGTTGGATGTTATATCACGTCCTACGCCATATGTCTTCAGTTGGCTATATCCCTTACGTATAACAGTAGTTGAGTTTATACCCCTTAGAATCTCTATTGTTGTAGAAACCCGTATTTCTTCATTAGTACGTGCTACCGCACTCAATGCTTTTTGTACTATTATAGTACCATCAAATTTAATAGGAGGATTATCGCACACATCGCAGTTTCCACAGTCCTTGTCTGTTTGTTCACCAAAATAATTCAGAAGAATTCTTCTTCGACATACATTTGATTCTGCATATTCCCTCATACGACGTAGTTTATCCATATTTACCTGCTGCTGTCCACTATCTTTTGCGAATTGTTGTAATTGAATAATATCAGCTAATGAATAAAATAATACAGTATCAGCAGGAGCCCCGTCTCTGCCGGCACGACCAATTTCCTGATAAAAATTCTCTATGCTTTTAGGCATATTGTAATGTATGATCCACCTTACGTTACTCTTGTCAATACCCATTCCGAAAGCTACGGTTGCACATATTATTTGTACTAAATCATTCTTATATGCTTCCTGAGTCTTATTTCTTTCTTCAGCAGACAGACCAGCATGGTATATAGCAGAATTATATCCATGTTCTCTAAGAACTTTTGATATCATTTCCGTATTTTTTCTGCTTAGACAGTATATTATGCCACTTTCACCTTTATGGTTGTCTATGAAATTAAAGATATATTTTAATTTTTCAGGCTTTTTGTATTCACGTTTGACAGTCAAACTAAGGTTAGGTCTGTCAAATGATGAGATAAATATTTTAGGATCTTTTAGATTTAACTGTTTAACTATATCTTCACGCGTTATTTTGTCTGCAGTAGCAGTAAGTGCGAGTACAGGAACATTTGGGAATTCTTGATGTAAAATACCTAGTTGTGAGTACTCGGGTCGAAAGTCATGCCCCCATTGACTTATACAATGAGCTTCGTCTATTGCAAACAATGAAATTTTTATACTTTTTAGGAGATATGGAATCTCTGATATCAATTTTTCAGGAGACATATAAATCAACTTTAAATCACCTGAAAGGCATTTCCTTCTTATAACAGTATCACTGTTTATGTCATTGTTAGAATTGAGTGCTTCTGCTTCTATACCATTGGCTTTAAGAGTCTCCACTTGATCTTTCATCAGACTTATTAGCGGTGATAACACAACAGCCGTTCCGGGTAAGTTCAAGGCAGGTATCTGATAGCATATACTTTTACCTCCGCCAGTAGGCATAAGCGCCATACAGTCATTCCCTTTTATTACTTCATTTATTATTTCTTCCTGATTGGGTCTGAAAGAATCATATCCGTAATATTGCTTTAATAAATATTTAATTTCCATAATCATCTGAATTGTATACAAAGTTAGTTTATTTTTACTAAAAAATACCATAAAGCTTGATTTTTCATTAGAAATTGTATATATTTGCACCTCAATTTTAAGTAACAAATAAATACATTCAGGTATGGCAAAGTATAACATTACAGAAAAGAAGGAAAAAGATGCGCGTTATCGAGGCTTGGTAAGACCAAGTCTTATGGATGAATTAAAGGAGAAAATATTAAACATAGTCTTAATTCAGAAAAAATATAAGGATAAAGACTATTCAGCAAAGCATTTAGCAGAAGATTTAGGAACTAACACAAGATATATTTCAGCTGTGGTAAATGTAAAATTTCACATGAACTATACCTCTTTTGTAAATAAGTTCCGTATTGAAGAAGCTATGTCTATTCTTGTAGATAAGAGATACAATGATCTTAGCATGGAAGATGTTAGTGACATGGTGGGTTTTGCTAATCGTCAGTCGTTTTATGCTTCTTTCTTTAAGATAAAGAATATGACTCCTAGAGATTATAAGATGAAGTATATTTCTCAGCATCCCAAAGCTCTTAAAGAACCTGGTAAAAAAAGGTTGTAAACCTTGAATTTAAGTAAGAATAAATGCAGAAAGAAAAATTCAGATATTCGGATGAACACTTTGCAGATTTACAGATGCTTAGGTATCGTCTGAATGATTTTGAAAAACTATCTATAAAACAGAAAAAATTAGTATATTATCTCTCCGAAGCCACATTGTGGGGAAGGGATATTACATTTGATCAATTCGGCAAATACAACCTCCGCATCCGCAAGATGTTGGAGGTTCTGTTTGTTGAATACTCTGGTAATAGAGAGTGCGAAGAATTTAAAAGTCTTGTTACATACCTTAAAAGGCTATGGTTTTCAAATGGTATTTATCATCATTACGGTTGTGAAAAATTTGATCCGGAATTTTCAGAATCTTATTTACGTAAAGTAATATTAGAAATAGAACCATCTCATCTTCCATTATCTGAAAATCAGTCAGTTAAGGACTTTTGTGATGAATTATGTCCCGTAATATTTGATAAAGACATATTATCAAAGAGAGTTAATCAAACAGACGGAGTTGATATTGTTGCTACTTCTGCTTGCAATTATTATAGTGGTGTTACACAAAATGAAGCTGAGCAGTTTTATGCAGAGAAAAAAAAGGTTTGTACACAGCAACCTCCATCATATGGTCTTAATTCACGTTTGGTAAAAGAACATGGAGTAATAGAAGAACAGGTTTGGAAAGAAAATGGTCTTTACGGCTCTACAATTAGTAAAATAGTTTACTGGTTGGAAAAAGCAAAAGGAGTTGCCGAAAATAAGAAACAAGAAAGTGTTATTAGTTTACTTATAAAGTATTATAAATCAGGCAATTTATCAGACTTCGATAAATATTCTATTGAATCGGTAAACTCGCTTGAAGGAGACATTGACTTTATCAATGGTTTTATTGAGGTTTATGGTGACCCCCTTGGTTTGAAAGGTTCATGGGAAGGCATAGTAGAGATAAAAGATATTGAAGCCACACAACGTACAAAGACTATAAGTAATAATGCACAATGGTTTGAAGATCATTCCCCAGTAGACCCTAAATTTAGAAAACCAAGAGTGAAAGGAGTATCTGCCAATGTTGTTTCAGCGGCTATGTTGGGTGGCGACGAATATCCATCTACTGCAATAGGTATAAATTTGCCCAATGCAGATTGGATTCGTGCACAATATGGAAGTAAAAGTGTCACAATAAGTAATCTTACTTACGCATATAATAAGGCAGCCAAAGGTTCAGGCTTTAAAGAAGAATTTGTTATTGATAATGAAACGATCCAGCTTATTGACAAATACGGTGATATTTGTGATGAGTTGCATACAGACCTTCATGAATGTTTAGGTCATGGAAGCGGTCAGTTACTATCTGGTGTAGACCCAGATGCGCTTAAGGCTTACGGTAATACAATTGAAGAGGCAAGAGCAGACCTGTTCGGCTTATATTATATTGCAGATGATAAACTTGTTGAGTTAGGTCTTGTTCCGGATAAAGAGGCATATAAGTCAAACTATTATACATATATAATGAATGGACTTATGACTCAACTTACACGTATTAAACCTGGCCATATAATCGAAGAAGCTCATATGCGCAACCGTTCGCTAATTGCTCATTGGTGTCTTGAAAAAGGGAAAGATGAAAACGTGATAGAGATGTTGCAAAAAAATGGTAAAACATATATAGCAATCAATGACTATCATAAATTACGTACCTTATTTGCAGAGTTGCTTGCGGAAATACAACGCATTAAAAGTACAGGCGACTATGAGACAGCTAGATTCATTGTAGAGACGTATGCTGTAAAAGTTGATGCACAGTTGCATACAGAAATACTCGAAAGATACAAAAAATTGAATCTTGCTCCCTATAAAGGATTTATAAATCCTGTAATGACTCCTGTTATTGATGATGAAGGTAATATAACTGATGTCGCAATAGACTATACTGAGACATACGAACATCAGATGCTAAGATACAGCAAAAATTATTCAGTAATGTGATAATATCATTATGAACGAAGAAACACACGAAAGACTAAAGAGTATTAAACAGAGTTTCAGGCTTATGATGAACGGTGTTGCCGCACAATCTATGCGTGAAAAAGGTATAGTATATAAGATAAATTGGGGTGTTCCTCTTCCGTTATTAAAAAAACAAGCAGAAGAAATAGGACCAGACTATGATCTTGCAATAGAATTATGGAAAGAAGATATACGTGAGTGTAAGATTCTAGCCATAATGATAATGCCAATTGATAGAATGCTTCCAGAAATAACAGACTTATGGATGGAACAGACACCTACACAAGAGATAGCAGAAGTGGCTGCAATGTATTTGTATCAGAAATTGGAGTATGCACCTGTTATAGCATACGAATGGATTGCCTCAGATAATATTTTATATCAATTATGTGGTTATAATATTCTTTCGCGTCTGTTTTCTAAAGGTCTGGAGCCTAATGAAAGAGGAATAAACGAATTTCTTGACCAGGCTAAGACCGCTTTACTGGGCGATAATATATCCATTAAGAAGGCAGCAATAAATAGTATAAGACATTTTGCCGATTTTGGAGAGGAATATGAGCAAATAGCAAAAAGAGCTATGAAAAGTCTTAATTTACAACTTTTTTAATCTATAAATAAAAATATTCGAATAAAAAGTTGTAAATTTGTGCGATTATATTATTAACGTGTAGAATGGAAGATATTGCAAAAGCTGCGGCCAGAGAAATATTGGATAAATATATCGAAACAACTAAGCGTCGCAAGACGTCTGAAAGATATACTATCCTGAACGCAGTATATACTCTTTCAAGCAATTTTACAATAGATGAATTAAATGAATATCTAGATAAAAATTGTAATTTCATAGTTAGTAGAGGCACACTTTATAATACATTGGGCTTGTTTGTTGAGATACATTTAGTAGCTCGATATAACACGCAGTCAGGAACAAAGTATGAAGCATGTTATAACAGCAAAGGCCATTGCCGTCGTGTTTGCACAATATGTGGTAAAGTCACAGAAGTAAAATCAAAGGAAATAGACAAAGCAATTTCAAACACACATTTTAAGCGATTTCATAAAAACGGTTATTCCGTTTTTATTTATGGTATATGTACATCTTGTCAGGCACAAATGACGAGACGTAGGTGTATTGATGCAAAAAAGAAGAATAAAGAAACAATATAAATAAAATGAAAACAGGTAAAGTAGATGTTCTGCTGGGTCTCCAGTGGGGCGATGAAGGAAAAGGTAAGGTAGTCGATGTATTGACTCCGAAGTATGATGTTGTAGCTCGTTTCCAAGGTGGCCCAAATGCAGGGCATACTCTTGAATTCGAAGGTCAGAAATATGTACTTCGCAGCATTCCTTCTGGTATATTCCAGGGCGGCAAAGTAAATATCATTGGCAACGGTGTAGTTTTAGCTCCAGATCTCTTTATGGATGAAGCAAAGGATTTGGAGAAGAGCGGTCACGATCTAAAGGAACGTCTTCATATATCAAAGAAGGCTCATCTCATCATGCCTACACATCGTATATTGGATGCTGCTTACGAGGCAGCCAAAGGTAAAAATAAAGTTGGAACCACTGGTAAGGGAATCGGTCCTACATACACAGACAAAGTTTCACGTAATGGTCTTCGTGTTGGTGACATCCTTGAAAATTTTGAAGAGAAATATGCCGCACATAAGGCGCGCCATGATAAAATGTTAAAGGCTCTCAATTATGATTATGATATAACAGAAGTTGAGAAAAAATGGATGGAAGGTATCGAATACATTAAACAGTTCCATATTGTGGATTCAGAGCATGAAATAAACAATATTCTTCGTTCTGGTAAGGACATTCTTTGCGAAGGTGCTCAAGGTACAATGCTTGATGTAGATTTCGGTTCATACCCATTTGTTACATCATCCAATACTATTTGTGCCGGTGCATGCATTGGTCTTGGCATCGGTCCAAACAAGATAGGCGAGGTATATGGTATAATGAAAGCATATTGTACACGTGTTGGTGCAGGTCCATTCCCTACAGAACTATTTGATGAGACAGGCGCTAAGATACGCGACCTTGGTCATGAATATGGAGCTGTAACAGGCCGTGAACGTCGTTGTGGCTGGATAGACCTTGTGGCCTTGCGTTATTCTATTATGGTCAACGGTGTTACACAGTTAATAATGATGAAGAGTGATGTACTTGATGGTTTTGACAAGATCAAGGCATGTGTAGCATACAAGCAGAATGGAAAGAAAATTGATTATTTCCCTTATGACATTGAAGAAGGCATTGAGCCTGTTTATGAAGAATTGTCAGGATGGAACGCAGATATGACTAAGTTTACCAGTGAAGATCAGTTTCCACAGGCATTCAAAGACTATATCAATTTCCTTGAGGTACAATTGGAGACACCTATCAAGATTATCTCAATAGGTCCTGACCGTGACCAGACAATTGTAAGAAAATAACAGAGTGTAAGAATGAATAAACCAAGTATTCCAAAAGGTACGCGCGACTTTTCTCCTATAGAGATGGCAAAGCGTAACTATATCTTTGATACAATTAGACAAGTATATGCCCTCTATGGCTTTCAGCAGATAGAGACTCCGGCTATGGAGACTCTGCAGACGCTGATGGGCAAATATGGTGAAGAAGGAGATAAACTGTTGTTTAAGGTTCTGAATAGTGGTGATTATATGAATAAGATCACTGATGAAGACTTATCGCAGCGAAGTTCACTCCATCTGGCAGCAAAACTCTGTGAGAAGGGTTTGCGTTACGACCTCACTGTACCATTCGCCCGTTATGTTGTGATGCATAGAGAGGAATTACAGTTACCATTTAAGAGATACCAGATACAACCAGTATGGCGAGCAGATCGTCCTCAAAAAGGTCGCTATCGTGAATTCTATCAGTGTGATGCAGATGTAGTAGGAAGTGACTCTTTATTGAATGAGGTTGAACTTATGCAGATTGTCGATACTGTTTTTACACGTTTTGGTGTCAGAGTTCAGATAAAAATCAACAACCGTAAGATCCTAACAGGTATGGCTGAAGTAATAGGCGCTGCAGATAAAATTGTAGACATTACCGTAGCGATAGACAAACTTGATAAGATCGGTCTTGAAAGCGTAAATGAAGAACTAGCTGCCGATGGTATCAGTGCTGAGGCGATAGAAAAACTACAACCTATCATCTCACTAAGTGGAACAAATGATGAGAAACTGGCTACAATAGCAGAGGTGCTAAAAGGGTCGGAAATAGGAATGAAAGGAGTCGAAGAGACACGTTTTATTCTTGACACACTTAAGAAATGCTCATTAAAGAACGAAATACAGTTAGATCTTACTTTAGCACGTGGCCTGAACTATTACACGGGTGCCATATTTGAAGTTAAGGCTTTAGACACGCCAATGGGAAGTATTACAGGTGGAGGTAGATATGACAATCTTACAGGTATATTCGGTATGCCTGGTTTGAGTGGGGTTGGTATATCATTTGGTGCAGACCGCATTTTTGATGTGCTTAATACTCTTGATTTATATCCTAAAGAGGCTATAAATACGACACAACTGGTATTTATCAATTTTGGTGAGAAGGAAACAGAGTACTGCATGCCAATTATAACTAAAGCCCGTGCAGCAGGTATACGTACAGAGATATTCCCTGATTCGGTCAAGATGAAGAAACAGATGAGTTATGCTAACTCCAAACAAATTCCATTTGTTGCTCTTGCCGGCGATAATGAGATGAACGAAGGCAAAGTTACTCTTAAGAATATGACAACAGGTGAGCAGTCACTTGTTACACCTGAAGAGCTGATTTCAATTATTACTGAATAAGTATTATTACTGTAAAGGTTGGTGTAGTCTATTTAGACTATGCCAACCTTATATTTTAAATGCAAACTATGAAACAAACTAAAACACTTATCTGCACTCTGTTGTGCATCCTGATCCTTTCATCATTCAAGTCAGATCATGTTATAACAATTTTCATGATAGGGGATTCGACAATGGCAAACAAGGACATCAGCAAAGGCCTTCCTGAGAGAGGATGGGGTATGGTACTTCCATGTTTTTTCAGTGAAGATGTACGTATAGACAATCATGCTTTAAACGGCCGTTCTTCAAAGAGTTTTATTAATGAAGGCAGATGGCAGGAAGTTCTCGACAAAATCAACCCCGGTGATTATGTATTTATTCAGTTTGGTCATAATGATGAGAAACCTAAAGCCGACCGTCATACAGAGCCAGGCTCAACATTTGATGCTAATCTGCGTAGATTCGTTTTTGAGACAAGGAGCAAGGGCGGTATTCCTGTATTATTCAATAGTGTAGTACGCAGAATTTTCTCACAGAGTAAGACTGCTGTTACTGACGATGACTTACGTACAAATTCATCTGTTGGACTTCAAGAAGGAAAAACACTGGTTGATACACATGGAGCTTATCTTCTTTCACCACGTAATGTGGCAAAAGAAATGAATGTACCTTTTGTTGATGCTAATAAGATAACTCATGATTTAGAACAAGGCATGGGACCTGAGAAATCAAAGAAGTTGCATATGTGGTTTAATCCCGGTGAAGAGCCTTCATTGCCAAAAGGCAGACAGGATAATACACATTATAATGTTTATGGTGCCCATATTGTGGCTGGGCTACTAGCTGATGAAATAGGTAAAAAGGTGCCTGCGCTTAAAAAGTATATTCGTCATTATGATATTACAGTTGCCAAAGATGGTAGTGGAGACTATTTTGATATTCAGAAGGCTGTAGACATGTCACCTGCAAATAAGAAAACAACTATTCTTGTGAGAAAAGGAACTTGGAAGAGACCTTTGTTGTCTAAAGATAAAAAAATAAAATTTATAATCCAGAGCGGATCCGCTTGGAATTAATATTCGTAACAACCAAGATCAGGCGTGTCATCACGCTTCTTTCCATTAAGATCATAAATTAGAGAATTAGCAATGCCTGCGTTTATGGCTTTTGATTGAGAATTAAGTCTGAAGTCGTATCGCAGGTTTTTTGTGTCTATAATCTTAAAATTTTTGTCTTGAGCATTAATACTGTCAGGTGCTTCCCAAATGATGTTCGACATAGACTTGTCATTGTCAATATGTGGAGTGCAGATCAAACAATGGTCAAAATTATAATTGAAGTCTATATCATTATTATCTTTTTCGCCCATCAATTCATCATCTGAATAACCTGTTATTATGCTATTTGTAACACGTAAAGAAGATAATGCATAATTCCATTCGTTATATTTATTTGCAAACCTCAGAGCGACACCTCTTTCAGAATCGAAAGGATAGAATTGAGCAATAGTTGTATTCATGATGCTCACATTCCCACCATATATAGCTACGCAATCTCCTAGAGCATTTGATATCTGACAGTTTTCTATGTTGGCTTTACAGTTATATAAAGTCAATCCGTTCCCTCTACAATTATGTATTATGCTGTTATACATATTTAATCTTGAATTATAAGTAGATGCAGAGTCGCACTCAATACCATATTCACTACTATGGATATCAGTAAATCCTATTTCATTATTTACAGATGAAGAATATATGTGAATGCCTCTCCATTGTCCACTCACCATGTTGTATGGCAGATATTCGAGTATATTATCAAGTCTGTCTCCCCTTAAAGTAATAAACTTTCCTATATCTCCGATACTCTTCAATGTTCCATATACATCTATTCCAGCACCATCATGAAAAAAAATAGAAGTGCCGGCACTTATTCCTAAAGTAGCATTGCTATCCACCTTAAGAATCCCATATACAATAATCGGTTTTTCTGATGATAAAGTAGTGTCTCCTTTTATTTCGCTGTTATGCATTACGGTAGCATCCCACGACCATGCATTCAGATTGACTTTTTGCGTTACGCCACTTTCTAGTAAACATGTAAGATTATCTTCCAACTTCTTTGGCTCCAGTTCGTTAGTATATCCAGATGTTAATTCTACGAAAACCCGTATACTGTCACCTTTCCTTATTTCAACATTCGAAGTTTGATATCCCCTAGAAGTTAGATCTGTGCCGTCAATATTTACTCTGAACCCTGTTTGATTACCTTTTTCCAATTTTATTGAAGCTACTCTTATTCCATCACTTGAGTTATTATAAATCCAGAAAGACCTTGTTGATGAAGGAACTTTAGAAAAAACAGTATCCATCTTAATTGTATCACTCGAAAAGGAAAGAATGTTTGATTTTGATTCAGAAAAGCTATCATTGTCATTACAAGCTACAATAGATAATAATGACACTATAATTTGTATAAACAGGATAATTCTTTTCATATAGATATAAACGCCATATAGACATCAATATTGTATAAGACAAAAAAAGGGAGCGGAAAAATTCCGCCCCCGGCATCACTCGTTTGTATAAATAATATATCGACCTATTTGAAGTATCTCTTGTAGAGTCCCATAAATCCGGCACAGTGACGAGCTTCGTCTTTTGCCATCTCGTGAACAGTATCGTGAGTTGCATCCATATTGGCAGCCTTAGCATTTTTAGCGATGCGGAATTTGTCTTCGCAAGCGCCACGCTCTGCAGCGATACGAGCCTCAAGATTGCTCTTTGTGTCGCCAAGAACTTCACCAAGAAGTTCTGCAAACTTAGATGCGTGTTCAGCTTCCTCCCATGCATAGCGCTTGTAAGCCTCAGCTATTTCAGGGTATCCTTCGCGGTCAGCCTGGCGTGCCATAGCAAGATACATTCCAACTTCACCACATTCTCCGTTGAAGTGTGCGTGTAGATCTTTAAGCATTTCTTCATCAGCATTCTCTTTTTTTGCTGCACCTAGAACGTGCATTGTAGCGAAAGCTGGTGAATCATCATCTTTCATCTCAACAAACTTAGACTGTGGAGCCTTACAAATAGGGCATTTTTCTGGAGCTTCTGTACCTTCGTAGATGTAACCGCAAACTGTGCAAATAAATTTCTTTTTCATAATCGATTGATTTTAAATATTAATTATTGTTTTTTATTTTTTAGACATTCAGCACAAATACCTTTATAGTATAACTGTGCGTCAGTTACTAGATTCCCGTTAATCATTTTGTTATCAGGACTTTCTGGCGCTTCTTGATCGAACATATCAATCACTTTTCCGCATTCCTTGCAGTAAAAGTGAACATGTGGATCTGTATTACCGTCATAACATACACGATGTTCATCAATTGTTATCATCTGTACAGCCTTATGGTCTGACAGTAGTCGTAAGGTATTGTATACTGTGGTACGACTCAAAGTAGGCATCTTCTTGTTCAATCCTGCATATACATCTTCCACTTTTGGATGTGTAAAATGTGTCAGAAGGTATTGCATAATAGCCATCCTTTGTACTGACGGTTTGAGTCCGCAACTCAATAGCTTATCGTATGCCTCTTTTTCTTTCATCTTGTTCATTGTCTTGATTTCGTTTGCAAATATATATACTTTTTCTGAATGTACAAAATATTAAGTTGTAATTATTCCAATATTTAAACTATTTTAATATTGGAATAATTGTTTTTGTTCTTATTTCATGTCATCATCAATAAAGGCTAATGGTAATATGTCTCTTATTGTATTGATTACATATACACCTTCTGTGCCGTATAACAGCAGCTTCACGGGGTGTTTATACCTTTCTTCCTCTTCTAGTATGACTTGCCTGCATGCCCCACATGGTGATATTGGTTTATTAAGCAGTACGTTATTTACATTTTTGGCAGCAATGCAAAGAGTTACAACTCCTTTATCGGGATACATAGCATTAGCGGCAAATATTGTGTTCCTCTCAGCACACATTGTCATAGAGAAAGATGCATTCTCCTGATTGCTGCCGGTTACAATGTTGCCGTCTGACAACAAAACTGCGGCGCCAACTTTAAAGTTCGAATATTTGGCATAAGATGTTTTTGTCGCCTCGATTGCTTTTTTAATTAATGTCTGTTCCTCTTCAGACAGCTCTTCGGGTTTACATAATTGAATATTCGATTTCAATGTTATTGTTTTCATTATATATTGTGTTTAAATAATCATGGTGCTAAGATAGTATTAAAATCCATAAATTCAAAATTTAATTGCTTTTATTTTGTTATCAATCATAATTGGCGTATCTTTGCAAAAAGGTAAGATAAATCAAATGAAGAAAGTAATATTATTGTTATTGACTGTTATCATATCCTTAGGGCTTTCAGCTCAGGCAAGGTGGAATTATCAGTATCAGCAATATATCAATCAATATAAGGATTTGGCGATAGAGCAGATGTTGCGCTATCATATCCCTGCTAGCATTACTCTTGCGCAAGGCCTTTTAGAGAGTCGTGCCGGACTTAGTACTATGACTATTCGCAGTAACAATCACTTCGGTATAAAATGCCATGGTTGGACAGGTGGAACATTTTATCAGGATGATGATGATGTAAACGAATGCTTCCGGGCTTACGACAACGCATATGACAGTTATGAAGATCATAGCAAGTTTCTTGTAAATTCACAGAGATACCGGTCTTTATTCAGCTTGGATGTAACAGATTATAAAGGATGGGCTTATGGACTGAAACAGTGTGGTTATGCTACTAATCCGAATTATGCTCTAAGTCTTATTAATATTATACAGTTGTATAAATTGGATGAGTTTGACAGTCAGCGCAACTATGATAAATTTATTGCCAGACGTACCGGTCATGACAGATCTTCAGCTTATGGTGTGGGTCTTCATCCTATATACATGTATAATAAGAACTATTATCTAAAAGCAAGATCTGGAGATACATTTAAGAGCATAGGAAAAGAAGTAGATATTCCTCGTAGGGCTTTAGCTCGTTATAATGAACGTGATAAAGATGACATATTGAGTCCTGGTGATGTAGTATATCTTAAGAAAAAGCGCCGTAAGGCCGACAAGGCGTATAAGAAAGTTCCTCATATAGTAAAGCCAGGGCAGAGTATGTATGATATCGCCCAGATATATGGTATACGTTTGAAGTATCTATATAAGATGAATAATTTACCACCTGATTATCAGATAAAAGTTGGTGACACTCTTCGTGTCAGGTAGTCTTTCATGCACTTTACAGTATTTTTTTTAATAAATAATACCACTATACCACTCTATATCTTAAATGATTGATATATAGTATCTTAACTATTGGTGGCTATTCATTGAAACGCCACTAAATGTCACTCAACTACCACTTTTATAATACATAACTTCTACATCACAAAAGTTATACTTGCGTACATTGTAAGAGCTATGCCTAGGCACTGCAAAAGCAATACTCAGACATTGTAAAAACTATGCTTTAATAGTTATTGTATGTGTTTCGCAATTTTAGAGTGGCATTAGGGTGATGTTTTGTGGTATTTGTATCATTGTAAATGCTTGATACACAGCGCTAGTGGTAAAGTGGCATTATTATTTAAAAAAGTTTGGTGGTAATTCTATTTATATTAATATTATATAGTAATATATGTTACATATACTTTGCCTAACGTCTCTTTTTACAGAACATCTATAAGAATAATTTGTGCCTTTGGTTTTTAATTTTTATATTTGCGTAAATAATATTTGTTAACTTTATATTTTAAGACCATTTATAGTATGAAAACAACTTATCATTTAAGTAAATCATTATTCATATTACTCTTTCTGATAATATGTACAGTAAAAGTAACCGCAAAGGTTATTTACAATCCCCCTTTCGAAGGCAGAAACACATGTACACTTTCTATTACCAAAATAGAAAAGACATCTAAAGAGACTAAATTGTACTTTCATGTACATTTTATTCCTCACTCTTGGATACAGCTTCGTGATTCTGTATTTCTTGCTGATACAGAAACCGGCAAACTTTTCTATCCGATACGTTTCGAAGGGTTTGATCCGAACAAAAAGATGTATATGCCCGAATCCGGAGAAATGGACTTCTCTATAGTTTATCCTGTAATACCAAAGAGCGTTAAGAAGATGGACTGGAAAGAAAATGATGACAAAAGTTCTTGGCAGATATGGGGCATATCCATGGCTGGTAAGAAAGAAAAGGTAAATCCTTTTGTGTATCAAGTACCGAAAGCAGCAACAGACCAGCCTAAAGATAGTGGTAAAGACTTCACAAAAGATAACTTTTTCAGGACGGATTCTGCTTATATTACAGGATACCTTAAGGGATATAACCCAAAATTTGGATTAACTACAGGTATTATTTATTGCTGTAATCAACTTACAAGGCAGGACTATCCTACAATAGTAAAGATAAGTCCTGATGGTAGTTTTGAAACAAAATTAATTTTGTATTATCCTATCGAAAGCCATATTGTGATAAATGATTTTGTTATTCCATTTTACATAGAGCCTAGACAACACATTGATATTCAGGTGAATATGGATGATTTATTATACACACAATATCGTCTTAATCATAATATCCCTGTAGTTTACACAAGTCCTACTGCTGATATCTGTAAACAAGTTAAAGATGATTTTTATGCTTATGGATCAGAATATGTCCAAACAATGAATCAGTTATATCAACCAGAAGCGATGAAATATACTCCATCTCAGGTTCTTGAAAAATTTGTTCCACTTTATGAGAAAAGGAAAGCAGAGGTTGATTCAATAATTACAGTTGATAATTATACCCCTAAAGCAGCCCATCTTAAGCGTAATCGCGAAGCAACTGTTCTAGGATATAGATTATTGGATTTTGTAGATACACGAGATTACTATGCAAGAAAAGATACGGCCAATATTTCTCTTAAAGTACCTATTGAAAAAAACTTCTATGATTTTATGAAAGAAATGCCTACCGATGATGAGGTGGCATTAGCTAATAACGAATACAGTATGTTTTTAAACAGGTTTGAAGTCAATAATACCTTATATGACGAAACACTTGACTTGAACTGTAATTATTCTAAAATAGCACTATCTTACACGATGTATGATAAGTTTAAGGGTACATTCTTATGGCAATTGTCTACGCTTCGTCGTATTTTTGGGGATGAATATAAGAAAATGATAGCAAATGGAGATATGAGTGTAAAACCAAATATATTCAAGAATCCTGTAATAATAAGCTATGCTAAAGCCTTATTAAGTAAGATAAATAATGTAAAGAAGCCTTACGAGTTGCCTGATAATGAAGCATCGCGGATGTTTAAGAAACTGATAGCTCCATACAAGGGCAAGTATATTTTTATTGATTTCTGGGGAACGACTTGTGGCCCATGCCGTGCTGGAATTGAAGAGATGGCACATTTTCGTAAAGAGATGCAGGGCAATCCCGATTTCCAATTTCTGTATATAACAGGAGCAGGGACGTCACCTTCAGAGTATGATTATAATGAATATGTAGCAAAGCACCTGAAAGGTTTTCCTAGTGTTTATCTCAAGGATGCTGAATATCTGTATATGCGCGAACTGTTCCACTTCAATGGTATACCACACTATGTAATGGTAGATCGTGACGGAAAGATAATGGATGAAAACTATAATTATAGCTCATATATGCTTGATCATTTCTTGAATGAAAAGGGTATAAGAAAATAAAACGCTATAATTAGGTTCTATTAGTTTATAAGAAAATAGCTTAATATTTTACCGTATAGTTTTATAACAAACTGCTGGTATAAATATTAAGCTATTATATTTAGTAGTAGTACTATGACTATGTACTATTGAACTATCTTTATCATGTTAAGTTCTGAAATCTTACCTTCTGGTGAAACCTTCGCTTTAATCTTGTATGTATTAAGGCTGTTCTGATTAGCATCAGTCTTTTCTACTTTCTGATCTACAGTAAATGTAACTGCGTAAGTAAATTCACCATCACCTGCAGCTGGTTTCTTATCAATATGGAAATCGTTATTCACTCTCCATACCATATTAGTTATATCCGGTTTATAGATTTTCTTCATGAACATAACTACATCATTTTTGGTAGCGTTAGATTTTCCAAGGAAACTATTAAGTACTGCTGTTACAGTACCTGTTACAGTACCTTCATCACGACTGTTCAAACCACTGAAATACTCATGGAAAAGACTACTTACCATCTGTTTGTCTTCTGAGCTAACTTCTGTTGCAGAAGCTTTATCTGCATTCTGTTTTGCTTCGTCGATATGCTCACCATCAGCATGCTGTTGCATATATGTTTGATATGCTTCAGCAGTGTTTGCAGATTTTGCACCAGCCCAGTCGATAGAGTCTATCTTGTGTTTAGCTTCGCCTAGATGTAAACTGTTAGGATGCTGATTTATATACTCCTGAAGGGCGCTCTTTGAATTGCTTATTAGAGCGTTTGTCCAATCTGTATCACCTTTCTTTAGCAATGTAAGGTGTGACTCGATACTATCGCGGTGAGCTTCCGGCGCATCCTCATATGTATCAAGGAAGTTTTGCAGCACAGCAGGATCTGTACTTTTCATTGCCTGTTCGTATGCATCTTGCTCTTTGTTTCCCTTTGCATCGCTGTAGTAATAAAAACAGATGGCACAAATTATTGCTGCAATAATAAAAGAAACAATAAGTGCTGTGTGGCTCTTCTTTTTAGGCTCTTCTGTGTTTTTACCTCCATTATTATCTTGGCCACTTATTGGATTCTTTTCAGTTTTTTCTGTTACAGGGCGAACTGGAGTTACAGGACTTGCAGTAGCTTCTGGACGTGGGGTAGCTGAAACACCTCCACTTACGTATGGTTTGTGACAATTAGGGCACATACCTTCTGACTTGAAGAAAACATCTCCACAATCAGGGCATTTAGTTACTTTCCCGGCTATTTCTATACCACAACTAGGACAAGTTTGTGCTTGGTCGCTAACTTGACGACCGCATTCAGGACATTTAATGATTGCCATTGTTTATTATTTTATTTATTTTGTTTATACTTTTGTCTGTTAATGTCGAAATCTGATTTCGCGTAATCCATGATGACCCATAAAACGGCTTTTGTCTACAAACGAATTAATACCATTGATACGGCCTTTACCTGTATATTGCCACATCATGAAATCTCTTCCATCTGCAAGTACCGGTTCACGCTTAGTATATTGTGCTATCATCAATTTGTAATCATCAATTTTCCCTAATAGAGTATGATCGTAGAAGTTGGCGAATGTATATATCAATGGTTTCTGATGGTATACCTTTTCGACCATTCCTAAAAACTTGAAAAGGGAATCGCAAAAGTCTTCATTGCTAAGGCCTTGCTTGTTTTCTATATCAATCATTGGTATAATGTCTTGCTCACCAGGTCTGCACTGTGATGTAAAGTTGTCCAACTGTTTCTGCTGCTCGGCTAATGGACGGTAGAAATGGTACGAACCAACTTTCAGACCGTATCTGTGAGCCATAAAAATGTTGTCTTCAAACTTATCGTCTACTCGGTTGCCGCCTTCGGTGGCTTTAAGATATACGTAAGCCATTTTGGTATTGTCTCCAACTGTTTCCCAAAAAACCTTACCTTGATAGTGACTAAGGTCTATACCATGTATATGACTACAAGTATCTTCACATTGCACATCATATTGATTCTGACAGAATATCTTTATACTGAATAATAGAATTATGTTTATTAATAATATATATCTTCTCATTATATAATTCGCATTTGGTTGCAAAGTTAATTATTAATATCGAAAATAGATAACGAAGAATTGAAAAAATTATTAATTCGGACGTTATGTTGTGTATTATTCTTCTATTTCGGATAATGAACTTGCAAAACTATGGATAAAATTACTTGTCGTTTCTAATGGATAATATTTCATCAGTCTGGCACTGTGGCAGATATGCCAAAGTGTGGCGCGATTATTTTTATTGTGTACAAAGGCACCATTACCCTGACTGAAGTGCATATCTCTTGCACCTAAAGAACTAATGTCTCTTAATATAAGCTCTTTTGCATTTTCCTCTTCTTTATCCATAAAAGGGAATTCGTCGTGCGAAAAGTCAAAAAGTTGTATAAGCACACTACTTTCGAGTGTTACTATATGGCGCATCTTTAAACGGTTTATCCAACTCTCGAATTTTACATAATCAACACGGTCACCATTTCTCCTTAGAAAATATCCCAACCGTATTATCTCATTAAGTTGTATGCCGTCTCGTAAAATATAGGTTGTAATTGAAATATATAAAGAGAGTAGGCGTAATGTCTCTGTATTAGTATCTATGCTATGAAGTTCGTTATCAACGATTTTCCTTAATCGTCGGTTCAGAAAGAAATTGTTCATCCTCAAATTTTTATACTCATCCATATCGTATAAAGGCTTTGAATTGAGTACGCTGTCTTTCCTTATTTTATCCCATTCGGCAAGAGTCTGATTTGGAAAACAGAAACATGGATGTGTTTCCTCATCTTGTAAAGCCTTTATTGCAAATTGAGCCAAACCGTGCTTTATGGCAAGATTTACTAACTGCTGCCATTTGAATAATGACATCGGCTCTAGCTGTTCTTTTGTATTAAATACGCCGGAACGTATGGCTTTGAAAAAATTTCTTTTAATTACATCCATCGTTCAATAATATGATTATGAATACCTCCTAGGATATCTAAAGAGTATGGACAATATACATGCTATGCCTATTGCAAAAGGATAATACAGGTACGGCATAATTGATACGGGGTTTATGGAAGCTAGTCCAGCAGCCATAAGTATTTGTGCTCCATATGGTATGAGTCCCTGCATACAGCATGACATGGTGTCAAGTATGCTTGCGCACTTACGACTATCCAAATCAAATCTTTCTGATATTTTTTTTGAAATACCACCAACTGTTATAATTGCCACCGTGTTATTGGCAGTGCAGATATCACATATGCTTACTATTGTTGCTATTGCCATATACGCACCACGCTTTCCTCTGACATGAGCTGTCATCTTTTCTATAATGTAGTCTATACCTCCGTTTTTCTTGATAATTTCGAGCATGCCGCCAGCCATCATTGTTATGATTATAAGTTCGCCCATACTCATTATACCGTCTCCCATAGACTTAAACCAACCGAATACATCATATGTACCCTCTATTATTCCGATAGTTCCTGTAAGTGCTATTCCGAGTGTAAGTACTCCCATTACATTAACACCAGCCGCAGCTGTGATAATGACGATGAGGTAGGGGATTACTTTTACAAATTCAACACTTGGTATGTTTGATGGTGAGTGTACCTCGCTTCCCATAAATATATACAAGAACAATATAATGACTGCAGCTGGGAAAACTATAAAGGAGTTTACCTTGAACTTATCTGACAGTTTACATCCTTGTGATGTGGTAGCTACAATTGTGGTATCAGATATGAAAGACAGGTTGTCTCCGAAAAAAGCTCCTCCTACAACTATTGCCGTCATAAGCGGAATATTCGCTCCTGTGGAATGTGCCAAACCTGCGGCAATAGGTGTCAGCGCTACTATAGTTCCAACACTTGTACCTATCGAAAGTGATATGAAGCAGGCTGCAATAAATAGTCCGGCCAGAAGCATATTACCAGGAAGGAGATTTAGCGTTAAGTTGACTGTTGCATCGATGCTTCCCATGTCTTTTGCGCTGTTTGCAAAAGCTCCGGCAAGAACAAATATCCATAACATCAACATAAGGTCGCCGGAGACGGCGCCACGACTGAATATTTTGATACGAGTATCTATCGGATATCCGTACATAGCTATGATAGCATATATACTGGATAACATAAATGCAACTGTTATCGGTACCTTGTAAAAATCACCTGCAATAATGGATGTTACCAGGTAGAGTATTATGAAAAACAACAGTGGACTTAACGCCAAAAATCCTTTCTTTTTATTCAATTTTATTCGTATATTATAGTGTTACTCCATTCTTGAATATAGCGATCTCGCGATATCCATTTATTTCGTTACGCGCTTTTTCGCCACTGGCGACTGAAATAATCTTGTCTACAAATTGTGGCAGTAGGTCTGTCATAGCAACGCCTTCTGTTAGTACTCCTGCATTGAAATCTATCCAGTTTGCCTTGCGTTTATACAAATCACTGTTCGTAGAAATCTTCATAGTTGGAATAAAAGTTCCAAATGGGGTTCCTCTACCGGTGGTGAACAATACTATATGGCAACCGCTGGCTGCTAATGCTGTAGACGCAACAAGGTCATTACCAGGGGCTGAAAGTAAGTTAAGTCCATTGGTGTTTAATGGCTCTGCATAATCCAAAACTCCAGAAACTGATGCACGACCACACTTCTGTGTACATCCAAGGGCCTTGTCTTCAAGAGTCGAAATACCACCGGCCTTATTACCTGGTGATGGATTTTCACCAACAGGTTCTCCATGACTGAGAAAGTATTCTTTGAAATCGTTTACCATTTTGACTGTTTTATCAAACAGTTCAGAATTTTTGCAACGATTCATTAATATAGTTTCTGCTCCGAACATTTCAGGTACTTCTGTCAGAATAGTTGTTCCACCTTGTGCAACAAGAAAATCTGAGAATTCTCCTACAAGAGGATTGGCAGTTATACCGCTGAATCCGTCAGAACCGCCACATTTCAATCCAATACGCAGTTTGCTGAGTGGTAAGTCTACACGTTTGTCCTCTTTTATTATATTATATTGTTGGCGCAAAATATTCATACCATACTCAATCTCATCACCTTCTACTTTTTGTACTACCATAAATTTGATACGGTCATGGTCGTAATCACCTAGTAGCTTTTCAAATTCATCCGGCTGATTATTTTCACATCCAAGTCCTACGACTAATACAGCTCCTGCATTAGGATGCAAAACGATATCCCTTAATATTTTGCGAGTATTCTCATGGTCACCGCTAAGTTGTGAACAACCATAATTATGATGCCATGCAAAAATACTATCTATGCCGTCACAGTGCGTTTCTGTGCGCATGCTTTCAGCCAGTCGCTCAGCGATACCATTAACACAACCTACTGTAGGTACAATCCATAACTCATTGCGTACGCCAACATCTCCATTACTTCTTTGATAGCCTTTAAATGTTTTATTCTGATTACTGATGCTAAGCTCTTCATTTACAGGAGAATATGTATATGATAATGTACCAGACAAATTAGTCTTGAGATTGTCTTCGTTTACCCATTGTCCTGCTTTTAGATTCTCTCGTGAATGTCCTATAGGATAGCCATATTTGATAATGTCAGTGCCCTCTGGAGCGTCCTTTATGAGAACTTTGTGTCCGGCAGGTGTATCCTGTAAAACTTCTATCTGTTTATTGTCAACCTCAATAGTTTCACCTTTTCTATAAGGTTTAAGGCATACGACAACAGAATCTGTCGGATTGATTTTAATAAAATTGGATTTGTTCATATTTTGATTAGTTTTAAATAATTTACAACTGTGTCCGCCTGTAGAAATCGACATTTTCCTTTAGTAGAATTTCTATAGGCATATAATTTACCGGACTCACTTCTTTATGCAATACAATAGCTTCAAAAAGAGTTTCCATACAAGAGTAGCCTTGCATATATGCATGCTGCGCAATCAGAAATGAAATAGAACCCTGACGTAGACAGGCTGCATTTTTACCTACCATATCATATCCCATAATCTGTGTGTCGCGGCGGTTGGTGCGCAAAAGATATTCACCTACAAGGTGAGCCTTTGAAGATAGTGTTATGCAATGATGTACCATTGGATGCTGATTGAAAAACGAATCCAAAATAGCATCATATTTTGGTTTGTTCTCTTCTAATGGTAAATCAACATCTATAATTTTTATATCAGGGAAATGATCGTGCATATAATGCCTGAAACCAACCTCACGGTTCTCCTGTTGTTTACTTTCAACAATACCACTGTTGGTCTGTCGCATAAGCATGATTTCTTTTTCCTTGTTTGCAATAAGCATAAGCATTTTTGCAGCAAAATATCCGCTCTGGAACGAATCCTGTCCATAAAATGACAATGGTTTCAAATCGGGCATATATGAGTCTAATAATACAAAAGGTGTCTCTCTTTCATGCAATTTGTCTGTAAACTGGCGCGTAACCTCTAGCGTGCTTGGTACAATGATAACACCATCTGGAGATGCTTCAAGGCATTCTTTAGTTACCTTTACGAAAGTATCTAGATGGAAACGCTTATAATATTTGATTTTGACTTCTATATTAAAATCTCTTCTGGCATCACATGCCTTAGCTGCACCTTCTTCTATTTCTTCCCAATAAGCTTCTGACTCGTGCTTAGGTATAATAAGCCAGAAAACATATGATTTGTTATATGCAAGAGCACTTGCATACATGTTGGGCTGATAATTGATTTCTTTGAGGACTTTATCAACTTTTTCGCGTGCAACTTTTGAAACATTAGGGCGATTGTGTAAAATTCTGTCGACAGTTCCAACCGATACACCAGATTTCTCAGCGATATCTTTGATTCTTATTTTTCCAGCCATCGTAATAATTGAATTAAAAGTTTAAGTTTCCGGCTGTAAAATTAGCAATAATTTATGAATTGTGCGAGTACACAATGAAAAAAAATGTAAAGAATGCATTTTTTGTTGATTTTATTACTAACTTTGCAAAGAATGTGTTATTTTTGTGCACGCAAACAGAATATTATAAAAATAAACAACTACAATTAAAAAATTAAGAAAATGGCAAAAGTCGTAACATTGGGTGAAATTATGCTCCGTCTTTCTTCTCCAGGTCAGAAGAGATTCGTGCAGAGCGAGTTCTTTGACGTGATTTATGGTGGTGGAGAAGCTAACGTTGCAGTTAGTTGTGCCAACTATGGACATGAAGCATATTTCGTCAGTAAATTGCCAAAGCATGAAATCGGTCAGTGCGCAGTGAATTCGCTTCGCCGTTTCGGTGTAAATACGGATTATATAGCTCGTGGTGGTGATCGTGTAGGTATCTACTATCTCGAATCAGGTGCTTGTATGCGTCCTTCAAAAGTTATCTATGATCGCGCCGGCAGTTCAATAGCCGAGGCTGATCCAGAAGATTTCGACTTTGATAAAATAATGGAAGGTGCTCAGTGGTTCCATTGGAGTGGTATTACTCCGGCTATCAGCGATAAAGCTGCTGTACTTACTAAGTTGGCATGTGAAGCAGCTCATCGTCATGGAGTAACTGTTTCTTGTGACCTTAACTTCCGTAAAAAACTATGGACATCAGAGAAGGCTCAAAGTATTATGCGTCCCCTGATGCAGTATGTAGATGTATGTATAGGTAATGAAGAGGATGCACAATTGTGCTTGGGATTCAAACCTGATGCAGATGTTGAGCATGGTAAGACTGATGCAGAGGGATATAAAGGAATTTTCCAGGGCATGATGAAAGAGTTTGGGTTCAAGTATGTAATTTCTACACTACGTGAAAGCATAAGTGCAAGCCATAATGGTTGGAAGGCCCTAATATATAATGGAAAAGAATTTTATCAGTCTAATAGATATGATATTCTTCCCATTGTTGACCGTGTTGGTGGTGGTGATTCCTTCTCTGGTGGTGTTATCCATGGTCTGCTTACATATCCTGACAATCAGGGTAAAGCTTTGGAATTTGCAGTTGCAGCATCAGCGCTAAAGCATACAATACCCGGTGACTTCAATATGGTAAGTCGTGAAGAGGTTGAGAGTCTTGCCGGTGGTGATGCATCAGGCCGTGTACAAAGATAAATAAAACAAATTATACATAATGGCAAAATTTAATAAGCTGCAGGTTATGACTGCAATGAAAACAACCGGTATGGTTCCTGTTTTCTACAATGGTGATGCTGAAATAGTAAAAAATGTGGTTAAAGCCTGTTATGATGGTGGCGTACGTGCATTTGAATTCACTAACCGTGGTGATTTCGCTCATGAAGTATTTGCTGAGGTTAACAAATGGGTTATTAAGAACTGTCCTGAAATGATTATGGGTGTTGGCACTGTTGTTGATCCTGCAACTGCCGCTCTATATATTCAAGAAGGTGCTAATTTTATTGTTGGTCCTCTTTACAATCCTGATGTTTGCGCTGTATGCAACCGTCGTCTGGTACCTTACTCTCCTGGTTGTGGAAGTGTAAGTGAGATTGGTTTCGCCCAAGAGCATGGATGTGATATTACTAAGGTTTTCCCTGCAGGTAATGTAGGTGGTCCATCTTTTGTAAAGAATGTCTTGGCTCCTATGCCATGGTCAAATATCATGGTAACAGGTGGCGTCTCTCCTGATGAAGAAAATCTTACCAACTGGATCAAGGCTGGTGTTATGTGTGTAGGCATGGGCAGTAAACTGTTCCCTAAGGACGTCATAGCAGCTAAGAACTGGAAGGCAATTTCAGATAAATGTGTAGAGGCTTTTGGTTACATTGCTAAAGCTCGCGCATAAAAACATTATACTAAAAAGTTCTGTATGGATTATTTCCATATGGGGCTTTTTGGTCTTTTCAGCTTGTTCTAACCGAGATAATAGTAGGATAGATAAGCTGAATAATATAGCTTACGTGCAGCATTATAGGAATCTTGATGCTGTAAAATTATACGCAGACAGTGCATATAATTTATCCAAAGGTTATGATGATGGTAGAGCCGAAGCTTTAAACAATCTTGCTTTTGTCTGTACAATGCGTATGAATTATGCTAAAGCTCGCAGACAACTGGATGATGTTTATAAGTTGACAGATAATCAGGTGGAATTGCTTATTGCTGATGTGCAAATGATGCGTTTGTGCCAGAGAATGTCAAAGAATAAAGAATTTTATGATTACCGTGAACAGGCAAAAAGACGTCTTCGCCGTATAGACGAGGAAAAAGGTATGCTTTCTGAACGGCTTCAAAAGAGATTTGTATATGCTGAATCTGAATTTTATATAATTTCTTCAACATATTACTATTATGTTGGTCTTGAACAAAACTCAATAAATGAGTTGCAGAAGATTGATGCAGATATGCTGATGCAAAAAGATACAGCTCAGTACTTGGATTATCTATACAATATAGGTTCTGGTGGAATAATAACTGCATCAACACAAACGGATGTTAACCAACAGGAGTTTGATTATCTTATGCGATGTCTGCTCTTAGCTAATCAGATGAATTATCCATTTTGGGTGGCTAATAGTCTTCAATCTATATCAGAACATTTAATGGTGCCAGAGTCTCGTACACGACTGATACGTGACAATATGCCTGCTATAAAGTATCTTAATGTTGAACAACAACCTGATAGTTTGATGGCAGGGTATTTGGCTGAAAGATCTGTTGAAATATTTAAGAAATTTGGTGATCCATATCAGTTGGCAGGTAGTTACAGAACATTGTCTTCTTGTTATTTCTTTTTGGGTGATTATCCATCATCTATATATAATTTGCAAATGGCTCTTAATTCTAATAAGAATGTGTTAAGGGCTCCTGATTTAGTTGCTAGCATAAGAGAGCGGTTGAGTGTGACATATTCTGCAATGAATAATAAGCAGCAGAGTGATCGTAACCGCAATAAGTATATAGATATGCAGGAGATGACAAGACAAGACAGATATCTTGAATCGCGTGCAGAACAATATGACGCTACATCTACACAACTAAACTGGATGATTGTTGCTGTAGTATTAATGATCATTTTTATTATTGTTTTGTTATGGTTGTTTAATCATCTTAGAATAAACAGCAATGGCGAAGAACAGTTAAAGCAATTGCTTATACCATTACGTGAATGGCAAGAAAATAACAATAAGAAGATAACGGAGTTGGAAAATAAATATGATGACATAACAGAGGCAACAACTATGAATGTCATGCATATAATTAAAAATAGGAAACAAAATCTTGAGAACCGTGCAAAGGTTTCGTTGGTCTTAAGTATAACTCCATTTATTGACCGTATTATCAATGAAGTGAAAAGACTTGGTAATAAAACTGACAATGAAAAACTCAGGGAGGAACGATATAAATATGTTGCTGAACTTACGGATAAAATAAATGATTATAATAGTGTACTTACAGACTGGATACAATTACGTCAAGGGCAACTTAATCTTCATATAGAAAGTTTTGATCTACATAATATATTTGATACTGTAAGTCATAGTAAAATGTCATTTAATCTGAAGGGAATCACACTTGATATAAGAGATACACATGACAAGGTAAAAGCAGATAAAGTATTGACACTTTTCATGATAAATACATTAGCAGATAACGCTCGTAAGTTTACTCAGGAAGGTGGAATTGTAACTATAAGTTCAAAGTCAGAAAAAGATTATGTAGAGATATCAATTGAAGATACAGGATGCGGAATATCTAAAGAGGAGATTAGTAATATCTTTGATCATAAAGTATATGGCGGGCATGGTTTTGGACTAATGAACTGCAAAGGTATAATAGAAAAATATCGTAAGATAAGCAAAATTTTCAGTGTGTGTGCTATATCAGCCGAAAGTGAACTTGGTAAAGGGTGCCGTTTCTATTTCCGTTTGCCTCATGGTCTGATGAGATTTATGATAACAGTAATAGTCTTATTGTCAGGAATCACAGCAATTTCAGCAAACGGTAAAATTGGCAAAATTAACCCAAAGACTATACTAATGTCAAGAGCTGCTAAATATGCAGATTCTGCTTATTACAGTAATGTTTTAGGTAAGTATAATAGAACTCTTGATTATGCTGATTCATGCTTCAAATATATGAATAAGGTTTATCTACTATGTAAACCAAGAGGTAATAAACTAATTCTTAAATACAGTACTTCAAGTATGGTACCAGCTGAAATACAGTGGTTTAGGGACTCTCTGAAAATAAATTATGCCATAATAATAGATGTAAGAAACGAAAGTGCGGTGGCAGCACTTGCTCTTCATAAATGGTCTTTATATAAATATAATAATAATATTTATACTCAGTTGTTTAAGGAGACCAGTGCTGACTCAAAACTTGGACCATATTGTTTGGCAATGCAGAAGTCAGAAACTAATAAGACTGTAGCTATTGTTATTCTTATTTTGCTACTTATAAGTATAATACCGGCATACTATTTTCTATATTACAGACACAAATTGTATTATAGATTCTGTGTAGAACAGATTAAACATATAAATAGCATATTGTTAAGTGATGAGAGTGATGCGTGTAAACTGGAAAAGATAAAACCATTATCGAATGAAAGATATTCATTGCCATTACAAGATATTGTAAACCAAATACAAGAAGCCTTACAAATGTCTATAGATATGGACAATAGACAATATTATAATATAGAAATGGCTGAAGATGAACTGAAAAGGGCAGAATATGAAAATAATGAATTGCATATAAGCAATAGTGTATTAGACAACTGTCTGTCTACGCTGAAGCACGAAACCATGTATTACCCAAGTAAAATTCGACTTCTAGTAGATGGCAATAGTGACAACCTTAACGCGCTGAATGAATTAGTGGCATATTATAAAGAACTTTATACTATTTTAAGTTCACAGGCTGTACGACAAACTAAAAATGTACGTTATAAAATAAAACCTGTACAAGTTAAAGACTTTGCAGATACAAAATTAGAAGAGACTGTATTGTGTGATAAGGACATGATGTGTTATCTCTTTGATATCCTGCGTAAGCATACTGGATGTAAAAGACTTCCTGTAGATGTAGTGAATCAAGGTGACCAATATATAAACCTTAGGGTTCATGTTGCCGGAAATGCTGTAACAGACGAAGAAGCTCATTCTTTGTTTACTCCGTCTACACAACATATCCCATTTATGTTATGTACCCAAATTATAAGAGACCACTCGGAATTTACAAACTATAGAGGTTGTGGCATATATGCAGAAAATGAAAATAATGAGTTGATAATTAATATAATATTACCTAAAAATAAAGCTATACAATATGGAAAAATTTAAAGTTATTATAGTTGAAGATGTCCCTTTGGAATTAAAAGGCACTGAGGGTATCTTTAGAAATGATATACCTGAAGCTCAAATTATAGGCACCGCAGATAGTGAGATTTCATATTGGAAACTTATGAAAGAAAATAAGCCCGACTTAGTGCTACTTGATCTTGGTCTTGGTGGTTCCACTACTGTTGGGGTTGAGATATGTCGTCAGACTAAAGAGACGCGAAAAGGAATAAAGGTCTTAATATTTACAGGTGAGATTTTGAATGAAAAGCTTTGGGTTGACGTTCTTGATGCAGGTGCTGATGGCATAATACTGAAAAGTGGTGAGCTGTTGACTAGAGGAGATGTGCGTAGCGTTATAGAAGGGAAAAGGTTGGTATTCAATCAACCAATTCTAGAAAAGATTGTAGAGAAATTTAAGAACACGGTTGACAGCCAGCTGATTAGTCAGGAGGCTATTGTAAATTACGAAATTGATGAATATGATGAACGGTTTTTGCGTCATCTAGCTTTAGGTTATACAAAAGAGCAGATAACAAATCTTAGAGGTATGCCATTTGGGGTAAAAAGTCTTGAAAAAAGGCAAAATGAATTGGTTCAGAAATTATTCCCTGATGGTAATGGTGGAGTAGGTATTAATGCTACTAGATTAGTAGTAAGGGCTTTGGAGTTGAGAATACTTGATGTTGACAATTTAATACCAGATGAAGAATAAAGGTTCTAAGTTTTATTCAAGAACAGCATTATCATTAGTTATTATACAGATTGCTGTGGTGTTGATGTCTTGGCTGATAAACTCTGCTAATGGTAGCTCTACTGCCGTACGAAGTCTCCTCAGTGCGGAAGGAATCAGGTGGTTTTTTGGACATTTTGCAGAGAATCTTGCTACACCATACCTAGTCTGGATAATATTAGTAGCGATAGCTTATGGATCTGTAAAGTTTAGTGGAATAATAAAACCATTTAATGCGATACTAACTAAAAAAAGGGTCCTTTCGTTCAGAGAAAGAATTGCAATGTATGTAGTTATTACAGAGCTTATTGGTGCTGTCATTGTAATGCTTTTACTAACAATTGTTCCGCATGCAATGCTTCTAAGCGTAAGTGGATCGCTATTCCCAAGTAGTTTTAGCGAGAGCCTTATACCAGTGCTTGCCTTCGTTTGTATTTTATTGTCATTAAGCTACGGAACAATGTCTGGTAACTTGCCCGGAATTACGGCAATACTTGATTCTATGGCTGAAGGCATATATGGAGCAAGGTATATATTATTACTTTACGTTTTATTTGTGCAACTATTATTCTCTGTAGTATTTGTATTTAACCTTTAACACAACTATTCTTTAGAGAAAAATCTAAGATACTCACTTTCGAAGTTAGGCGTAAAAGTCTCTTTCCCTATATTTTCAAGGATCTCATTTTTACTCCAGAAACGACCACCATTAAGTTCTTCTTTATTTGGCTTTATTTCTCCATTATAGATAGTTTTGTGCACATATACAAGTTCTTTTTCTATTTTGCTTTTGAAAACATAATGACCTAAAGATACAGGAGTAAAACCCTCTATGCCAAGTTCTTCCTTTACTTCGCGTTTTAATGCTATTTCTACACTTTCGCCTAAGTCTATATGCCCACCCGTAGCAGTATCCCATTTGCCGGGCTGAATATCTTTCCAGTCAGGTCGCTTTTGTAGATACAAACTGCCACTGTCATTAAAAACATGCAGATGTACGACGGGGTGAAGTACTTTGCTTCCGTCATGTGCTTCACCACGGCTTATGCTGCCTATTACATTACCATTTTCATCAACAACAGGTAACAATTCTTTTTTATTATCCATAGCAATTTTATATTATAAAACTTCTGTTATAGTTATACAATTAGAAAACTCTTTACTTATATCAGAGGGCATCTTTTTGAATATGCCGAAAACAGCGCTGCCACTACCAGACATCATTGAGAACACCGCTCCCAAATCATACAAATGCTTTTTAATATAAGCAATCTCAGGATGTTCTGCAAAAATTGGTTTTTCAAAATCGTTACTTAATAATTTGTGCCAAGTTTCAACAGGCTGCTTCACAGCATCTATACATGATATTGTAGGTGATGCTGGAATAATTTTTGAATATGCTTGTGCAGTAGATACAGCTACAGGAGGTTTGACTACAACAATACTATAACCATTAAAATTGACATTTATTGGTGATAATATATCACCAATACCAGTAGCATATGATGGAACTGAATCTATAAAAAAAGCACAGTCTGCTCCAAGTTTTGCTGCGTATTTCTTCATCTGTATAGATGTTAATCCTAGGTCAAACTGTCTATTAAGAAGCTTTATTGCATATGCGCAGTCAGCAGAACCGCCACCCATACCTGCCTGCATAGGAATGTTCTTATACAAGTGAATATGTATACGAGGTATATTAAAGTCTGCTGATAAAAGATTATAGGCCTTTATTACCAGATTCTTTTGCTCATCGCAGTCAACAGATGTTCCTGTAATCTTAAGGTCTGCGTTTCTGAGAGAAGTAAACAGTGGATCCATCTCTGTAATCTCAATATCATCATATATAGGCACTGGATAAAATATTGTCTCAATATTGTGATATCCGTCAGGTCGTATGCCTACAATATTAAGTCCAAAATTAATTTTTGCGCAAGGTCTCGTTATCATTTCTTCTATTCTTTATTTTGTGGCAAAGTTAATATTTTATATCTTAATATGATTATTGTGAAAGATATTTTTTGTAAATTTGTAGCCTAAACTAAAAAAAATGCCAGCAGAAAATAACAAGAATCAAAGAAAACCAAAGCAACCTGTGCCAATTAATAATACTTATGGTCATTTACAGCCACAGGCTTTAGATATAGAAAAGGTTGTTTTGGGAGCTATGCTAATAGATAAAGATGCATTCTCTATGGTAAGTGAAATCTTGCATCCAGAGACATTCTATGAGCCTCGCAATCAAATGATATATCAAGCAATACAAGCTCTTTCACTGAAAGAGAAACCAGTTGATATATTTACTGTTATTGAGCAGTTGAAAACTGATGGAAACCTTGAAGAGGTAGGGGGCCCTGTATATATTACAGAGTTATCTCAGCATGTAGCTTCATCTGCTCATGTTGAATACCATGCTCATATACTTCAACAGAAGTTTCTTGCGCGCCAACTTATATCATTTGCAAGTGTAATAGAAACAAAGGCTTTTGATGATGGTGTGGATGTTGATGATCTTATGCAAGAAGCAGAGGGCTCGCTTTTCGAACTCTCACAAAAGAACATGCGCCAAGACTATACTCAGATTGATCCTGTTCTTAAACAGGCAATGCAAGATATTCAAAAGGCGGCTTCCAGGGCGGATGGACTTAGTGGTATACCTAGTGGGTATACAAAACTGGATGAAATGACTTCAGGATGGCAGTGTTCCGACCTCGTAATTATAGCAGGGCGTCCTGCGATGGGTAAGACTTCTTTTGCATTATCAATGGCTAAGAATATGGTCGTAGACTTTAACGTACCTGTTGCATTCTTTTCTCTTGAAATGAACAATGTGCAATTGGTAAATCGACTTATCTCTAATGTATGCGAAATACAGGGTAGCAAGATTATGAACGGCCAGTTAGCACCAGATGAATGGAACAGACTTGATAAAAATATACGAAGTCTGGAAGGCGCACCTCTTTATATAGATGATACTCCTGGACTTTCGATATTCGAACTTCGCTCTAAAGCAAGGAGACTTGCAAAAGAAAAAGGTATAAAAGCAATAATGATTGACTACCTACAGTTGATGAATGCTAATGGAATGAGATTTGGCAACCGCCAGGAAGAAGTTTCGACAATAAGCCGATCACTTAAGGGACTAGCTAAGGAATTGAATATTCCTGTAATAGCATTATCTCAGTTGAATCGTGGTGTAGAATCGCGTGAAGGTATTGAAGGGAAAAGGCCTCAGTTGAGTGACTTGCGTGAATCTGGAGCTATTGAGCAAGATGCCGATATGGTAATGTTTGTGCACAGACCTGAATATTATCATATTTATGCAGATGAAAAAGGTAATGACCTTCATGGCATGGCACAGATTATCATAGCTAAGCACAGAAAGGGAGCTATAGGTGATGTATTGCTTAATTTCCGTGGCGAATTTACCCGTTTTGAGAACCCAGATACGAATTCATATTTACCTCCAACAGTAGGTGGGGAAATATTAGGTTCAAAAGTAAACGGTAGTTCAATACCACCAATTGGCGATGGCGAATTACCTCCACCACCATCAAGTCCGCTTCCTTTTTGATAAAATTAATATATAATATAATGAAAAAGACAAGACTGTTATTGTTGTCATTGTTTGCATGCTTGGCTGTGTTTGCGCAAGGGCAAAGTGTATCAATACTTGGTGATTCATATTCTACGTACGAAGGATATCTTACGCCAAATACCAACGAAGTATGGTATTATGCTAAAAATGGACAGAAAAAAACTGATGTCACCAATGTGACGCAAACTTGGTGGTGGCAGTATATCAATGAAAACAAGTATAAGTTGTGTGTTAACAATTCATATTCAGGAGCTACTATCTCTTATACAGGATATGATGGTAATGATTATTCTGGTCGTTCATTTATAACACGTATGGATAATCTTGGGTGTCCTGACATAATATTCATTTTCGGAGCAACTAATGATAGTTGGGCAGGTTCACCTATTGGAGAATTCAAATACGGTGACCAGACAAAGGCTGATTTATATTATTTTCGTCCGGCAATGACTTTTTTGTTGGAACATATGAAATATAGATATCCCAATGTGAATATTTACTTTATTATTAATGATGGATTAAAGCAAGAAATAACATCTTCTATAAAAACAATATGCGATCATTACAATATAAAGTATATAGAACTACAAAATATAGATAAAATGAGTGGACATCCATCTGTAAAAGGTCACAAACAAATAGCAGAACAGATAGAAGCCGTATTAAATACTAAGAAAAAGAACTGATTTCATGTTTAAAATAAGTAATCGATGGCTAAAAATTGAAAATTGAAAGATTTTACGATAAAAAAGTTTCAATTTCTTTGTTTTATTCGTAGAAAACAATTAACTTTGCATCCATTAAAGAAAAATAGTTAAAAATGAAACGTCAAGACCTACTACACATTATTATTGATATTCGACTACAACGAGTGGGCGGGAGTGATGATGTGTGCTTTTAGATACTAACGTATTAAAATATTAGAGCCTTTCTCACTTCCGCAGTGTGAAAGGCTTTTTTATAATATGAAAATAGAACATTAAATAAATTAAATAAAATGAGTGACAGATTATTTATTTTTGATACGACTCTTCGCGATGGCGAGCAAGTTCCGGGATGTCAGTTAAATACAGTTGAAAAAATTCAAGTGGCAAAACAACTGGAGCAGTTAGGTGTGGATGTGATAGAAGCAGGCTTCCCTATTTCTAGTCCTGGTGACTACAATTCTGTGATAGAAATATCAAAGGCTGTAACATGGCCTACAATATGCGCACTTACTCGTGCTGTAGAAAAAGACATTGATGTCGCAGCAGAATCTTTGAAGTATGCAAAGCATAAGAGAATACACACAGGGATTGGTACCAGTGATTATCACATCAAATACAAATTTCAAAGTAATAGAGAAGAAATAATTGAACGCGCAATAGCTGCTGTTAAGTATGCTAAGAAATATGTTGAAGATATAGAATTTTATGCAGAAGATGCAGGACGTACTGATAATGAATATCTGGCACGTGTAGTAGAAGCTGTAATAAAGGCTGGTGCAACAGTCGTAAATATACCTGATACTACTGGCTATTGTCTACCATCAGAATATGGAGATAAAATAAAATATCTTATGGAACATGTTGATGGTGTGGATAAGGCAATATTATCAACTCACTGTCATAATGATTTAGGCATGGCTACTGCTAATACTTTCAGCGGAGTTGTTAATGGGGCAAGACAAGTAGAGGTTACCATAAATGGTATCGGTGAACGTGCAGGCAACACTTCTTTGGAAGAAATAGCAATGATACTTAAGTGTCATAAGAATTTAGGTATAGACACTAATATAAATACCACAAAGATATATCCTACCAGTCGTATGGTCTCAAGTCTTATGAACATGCCTGTACAGGCCAATAAGGCTATAGTGGGGCGTAACGCTTTTGCGCATTCGAGTGGTATACATCAGGATGGCGTGCTCAAAAATGTCTCTACTTATGAGATTATGGATCCAAAGGATGTCGGTCTCGATGATAACTCAATTGTATTAACTGCTCGTAGTGGTCGCGCTGCATTGAAGTACCGCCTTGGGGTTTTAGGTATAAATGTAGATGATGAAGAGAAGGTAGATAAAATATATCAAAACTTCCTTAAATTGGCAGATAATAAGAAGGAAGTAAACGATGATGATGTACTTATGCTCGCAGGTGCTGATACAGCTGAAGCACATGCAGTTAAACTAGATTATTTGCAAGTTACAACAGGAATGGGTGTGAGGAGTGTAGCTAGTATAGGCTTGGATATATCTGGACAGAAATTTGAAGAATCCTCTACTGGTAACGGACCTGTTGATTCTGCTATACGCGCACTAAAGAAGATAATTCAGAAGCATATGACGCTTAAAGAGTTTACTATTCAGGCCATAAGTAAAGGATCTGATGATGTAGGTAAAGTTCATATGCAGGTAGAATACGATGGTAATGTATATTATGGATTCGGAGCAAATACTGATATCGTTACAGCATCTGTAGATGCTTATATTGATTGCATTAACAAGTTTAGAAAATAACAATATATTAAAATGAATACATTATTTGATAAAATTTGGGATAAACATGTGGTTCAAATTGTTGAAAATGGACCAACTCAATTGTATATTGATCGCTTGTATTGTCATGAGGTTACTTCTCCTCAAGCTTTTGACGGCATGAGAAGTAGGGGACTTAAGTGTTTTCGCCCTGACCAAATATTTTGTATGCCTGACCATAATACACCGACCCATGATCAGGACAAACCTATTGCTGATCCTGTATCACGCAAACAAGTTGACACATTAGAGAATAATGCTAAAGAATTTGGATTGTCTTATTACGGTATGTTATCCAAGGATAACGGAATAATACATGTTGTAGGACCGGAAAAAGGATTGTCTCTTCCAGGTATGACTATTGTATGTGGAGATTCTCATACATCTACTCATGGTGCAGTAGGAGCTGTTTCTTTTGGTATAGGTACAAGTGAGGTGGAAATGGTAATGGCATCGCAGTGTATTCTACAACAGAAGCCAAAATCAATGAGAATAAATATAAATGGCAAATTGGGTAAGGGTGTTACAGCAAAAGATGTGGCTCTTTATTTGATGGCAGAACTTACTACTTCAGGAGCGACAGGCTATTTTGTTGAATACTCAGGTGATGTTGTTCGTGATATGAGTATGGAAGGACGTCTTACATTGTGTAATCTATCTATTGAAATGGGCGCACGTGGTGGATTTGTTGCACCAGACGATAAAACTTTTGCATATCTTAAAGGTCGCGAATACTCTCCTAAGGGTGTGAATTGGAACAAAGCTTTAGAATACTGGAAAACATTGAAGAGTGGTGATGATGCTGTATTTGATAAGGAACTCAATTTTGAAGCTGATGATATTGAGCCGCGTATAACCTTTGGAACAAATCCTGGCATGGGAATTGGTATCACTGAATGTGTTCCTACGCTTGATACTATTGACGAATCAGGTCAGGCTTCATTTAATAAATCATTGAAATATATGGGATTTAAACCAGGAGAAAAATTACAAGGGCATAAAATAGATTATGTATTTCTAGGAGCATGTACAAATGGTCGTATAGAAGATTTCAGAGCTTTTGCATCTTTGGTAAAAGGTAAGAAAAAAGCTGATAATATTATAGCATGGCTTGTCCCTGGTTCATGGACTGTAGACAAACAGATACGTGAAGAAGGTTTGGACAATTTATTAGAGGCAGCCGGTTTCGCAATACGACAACCTGGATGTTCTGCATGCTTAGCAATGAATGATGATAAAATTCCAGCAGGGAAATATTCAGTTTCTACAAGCAACCGTAATTTTGAAGGTCGCCAAGGACCTGGTGCACGTACTATTTTGGCTAGTCCGCTAGTTGCAGCTGCAGCTGCAATAACAGGGGTAATAACTGATCCAAGAGATTTAATGTAATAAGTAAAATGGTCACAATATAAGATTGATGATAAAATATAAAGCAATGAAACAGAAATTCAATGTAATAACAAGTAAATGTGTACCTCTCCCTTTGGAGAACGTAGACACTGACCAGATAATACCTGCTCGTTTTCTTAAAGCTACTGATAAAGAAGGTTTTGGTGACAATCTTTTTAGAGATTGGAGATATGATAAAAATGGTAATTTAAACAAAGACTTTGTATTGAACGATCCTACATATGGAGGTTGTATATTGGTTGCAGGAAAAAACTTTGGATCTGGAAGTAGTCGTGAGCATGCTGCTTGGGCTATAGCTGGATATGGTTTTAGAGTAGTGATAAGCAGTTTTTTTGCAGATATACATAAAAACAATGAACTAAATAATTTTGTTTTGCCTGTTGTTGTAAGTGAAGATTTTCTCTCTGAATTGTTTGAAAGTATAAAGTGTAATCCTAAAATGGAAGTAGAAGTTGATCTTCCAAATCAGACTGTAACTAATAAGGCAACAGGGAATAGCGAACAATTTGAAATAAATAGATATAAAAAACATTGCCTCATGAATGGACTTGATGATATCGATTATTTGTTGCAAAGCAGAGATATGATAGAGGGATGGGAAAAGAAAAACAAATGACAAACACATATCGTCGTATACCACCGTATATAGAGATAATGGATTGTACTCTGCGTGACGGAGAACAAACTAGTGGTGTTTCGTTTCTTCCCCATGAGAAATTAATGATTGCACGACGACTGCTGAAGGATGTTAATGTTGACAGAATTGAAGTAGCATCTGCTAGAGTTTCTGAAGGGGAAAAAGATGCAGTCAAAATGATATGCAGATACGCAGAACATGAAAATATGCTCAACAGGGTAGAAGTTCTTGGGTTTGTAGACGGAAATTTGTCTATCGATTGGATAAATGATTGTGGTTGTCGAGTGATTAACCTGTTAGCAAAAGGTTCCTTAAAACACTGTTTGCAACAATTACACAAGAGACCTGAAGAGCATATTGCTGATATAAAGGATTCAATTAATTATGCAAGTCAGAAAAATATGGATGTTAATCTATATCTTGAAGACTGGAGCAGTGGAATGAAGGATTCACCTGATTATGTTTATCAGCTTATGGATGCATTGGTAAATACCAAAATAAGGCGTTTTCTATTACCAGACACATTAGGTATCTTAAATCCGTTACAGGTTATAGAATTCTTTAGGAAAATGCTGAAAAGATACCCTGAAGCGCATTTTGATTTTCATGCACACAACGATTATGACCTTGCAGTAAGTAATTCACTTGCAGCAGTACTTAGTGGTGCAAAAGGGCTTCACGTAACGGTGAATGGTTTGGGCGAGAGATGTGGAAATGCGCCATTAGCTAGTGTACAGGTTATACTTAAGGATCAATTTCATGCTAATACAAGCATGAATGAAAGTAAACTTAACGATATAAGTCGTCTTGTAGAAGGATATTCTGGTATAGCAATTGCACCGAATCAACCGATTGTAGGTGAAAATGTTTTCACTCAAGTGGCAGGAGTACATGCAGATGGTGACAATAAAGATAATTTATATTGTAATGACCTTATGCCTGAACGTTTTGGGAGAAAAAGAGAATATGCGTTAGGGAAAAATAGTGGCAAGGCTAACATTGCTCGTAATTTGCAAGATTTAGGATTGGAGCTTTCACCAGAACAAACCAAAAAGGTTACAAAACGGATTACAGAGCTGGGAGATAGAAAGGAAATCGTAACACCAGATGACTTGCCATATATTGTAAGCGATGTACTTAAGCATAATGTACCAGAAGATAAAGTAAAACTTGTAAGTTACATGGTTTCATCTTCTTATGGATTGAAACCTTTAGCAAGTATTAAAGTCGACATAAATGGAAATGAGTATGAAGCTGATTCAACTGGTGACGGACAGTATGATGCTTTTGTGAAAGCTCTAAGAAAAATATACAAGAATGCTTTAAACCGTACATTTCCGACTCTTCAGAATTATGCAGTTACCATACCTCCTGGAGGTAGAACTGATGCTTTGGTTCAGGCGGTTATAACGTGGAGGTTTGATGATGGTAAGTATATCCGAACTCGTGGACTAGATGCGGACCAGACAGAAGCAGCTATTAAAGCTACATTCAAGATGCTAAATATATTAGAAGAGGGTAAATAGAAAGTTCAGATAAAAACATAAAATTATGAAATTAAAAATTGCAGTCCTTTCAGGAGATGGAATAGGACCAGAGATTATGGAACAAGGCGTTAAGATAATGAACGCTATAGCCGAAAAGTTTGATCATCAGGTTGAATATAATGAGGCAATATGTGGAGCACACGCTATAGATGAGGTTGGGGATCCTTTTCCGGAAGCTACATTTAAGGCTTGTAAAGATGCTGATGCTGTGCTGTTTGCTGCTGTTGGAGATCCAAAGTTTGATAATGATCCAACAGCAAAGGTTCGCCCAGAGCAAGGACTCCTTGCGATGCGCAAAAAGTTAGGATTGTTTGCTAATATACGACCTGTACAAACATTCAAATGTCTTGTACATAAATCACCTTTGAAAGATGAATTGGTTGATGGGGCTGATTTTATATGCATACGTGAACTTACAGGTGGAATGTATTTTGGAGAGAAATATCAAGATAATGATAAAGCTTATGATACTGATTTATATACACGTCCGGAGATAGTTCGTATATTAAAAGTTGGTTTTGAATATGCTCGTAAACGGAATCATCATCTCACTGTTGTAGATAAGGCTAACGTACTTGCATCTAGCAGACTATGGCGCCAGATAGCCAAAGAAATGGAGCCTCAATATTCTGATGTTAATGTTGACTATATGTTTGTGGACAATGCTTCAATGCGTATGATATCAGAACCAAAATTCTTTGATGTAATGGTAACAGAAAATACATTTGGAGATATTCTAACAGATGAAGGTAGTTGCATCTCCGGCTCTATGGGACTGTTACCATCTGCATCTACAGGTGAGAGCACACCAGTATTTGAGCCTGTACATGGATCTTGGCCACAAGCTAAAGGTCAGAATATTGCTAATCCAATAGCTCAGATTCTATCAGTTGCTATGATGCTTGAGTACTTTGATTTGAAAGAAGAAGGTGCTTTAATTCGTAAAGCCGTTAATGCATCATTGGATGAAAATGTGCGTACACCAGAAATACAGATTGAAGGTGGTGCAAAATATGGTACAAGAGAGGTTGGCTCATGGATTGAAAACTATATAAAGAATAATTAATTTATTATCATTAGGCCACGGATTATGTATTTAAATAAGCACATCGTCTGTGGTTTTCTTAATTTATCAGAATATGAAATACAAATTATATTTATCAATAATACTTGTTGCGCTATCAACACAAATGTCAATAGCACAAGAATTCACTAAGTGGAAAGATTCTCTTAATATAGTAAATAAGCAATTGATGTATCATCAAGATTCTTTAAATCTGCATCTAAATAAGGCTGCAATAAATATTCAGATGGAGCACTGGGATTATGCGATAGATGAGTATAACTTTGTATTAGGAAAGCAACCGTTTAACCCCGCTGCTTTGTTTTATCGTGCTTATGCATATGATCATCAGAAAAGATATAAATTCGCACGTGCAGATTATGAGAAACTTTTGAAAATATTACCTTTCAACTTTGAGGCACGGTTGTCTCTTGCTCTTGTCAATCAAAAAGATCATCATTATACAGATGCATATGATGTTATTAATCATCTTGTAGAAATGTTTCCAGATAGTGCTAATGCATACGCTGGACGTGCTGGTATTGAATCTGAACGAAATATGTATGATGTTGCAATATACGACTATGGTGAAGCAATACAGCGTGCACCTGATAATACTAATTTATATATAGCACGTGCTAATTTATATATAAAGTTGAATAAGTATAACGAAGCCCGTAATGATCTTGAAGCAGCAGTAAAAAAGGGCGAAAACCGCGCGGCATTGCGCGAGATGTTCGCCCGTTGTGGAAAGTAAATTTTGTTTATCCAAAAATGAACTTCATAACAAACAATATAGATAATATGCACAACATAATGTTTAAGTCATGCACTTTGTTTGTACAAAGTTTAATAATAACATATGACAAAATACCAAGGCATATACCGTCTGCAATAGAATAGGTGAGTACCATTGTAATCATTGTTATAAAAGAAGGAAAGGCCTCGGAAATATCATTAAGATCTATTTTTTTTATGCTGTCAATCATTAGTACACCAACCATTACGAGGGCACCTGATGTTGCTGCAGATGGAATAAGCAAAAATATTGGTGATAATAATAATGATACAATAAAAAGAATTCCTGTAGTGAATGCTGTGAGGCCTGAACGTCCTCCTTCTGCGATACCGCTTGCACTCTCAACATATGTCGTAATAGTACTACTTCCAAGTAATGCTCCGCAGGTTGTACCGATAGCATCACTCATCATAGCTTCACTAACATGTGGTATCTTACCATCAGGTTGAACAATTCCTGTTTTTTCAGCTAATCCTACAAGTGTCCCTATTGTATCAAAGATATTTATGATAAGGAGAGAAAATATAATAAGAAACATTTTGAATGTGAAGAATCCGTGAAAATCAAACTTACAGAATATAGGTGCCAAAGAATGAGGTGCAGATATAGGAGACCAGCCCGTAGGTAAATGTGTAACACCCATAGGAATTCCAACTATAGTGGCAAATATTATTCCAATGAAAAGAGCTCCTTTTACGTTTCTCCCCATAAGTATTCCACTTACTAAAATGGCAATTATACCAAGAATAGATGTATATGTGAATTGTCCCAGTGCAACGCATGTATTAGGATTTGAAACAATTATTCCGGCATTTTTAAAGCCAATGAAAGCAATAAACATACCGATACCTGCAGATATTGCATATCTAAGGCTTTGTGGTATACAATTAAGAATCATTTCACGTATATTAAAGAACGTGATAACTAAAAATATTATTCCTTCAACAAGCATTGCTGCAAGAGATTGTTGCCAACTGAGTCCCATGGCCATACATAGTGTATAGGCAAAAAATGCGTTAAGTCCCATACTCGGGGCTTGTGCGAAAGGAAGTTTGGCCATGAACGCTAATAACAATGTTGCAATTGCTGATGATAATGCAGTAGCTGTAAACAACGCTGCTTTATCCATACCTGTAGAAGCTAGTATAGCTGGATTAACAGCAAGTATGTAACTCATAGTAAGGAATGTTGTCGCACCTGCGATTAATTCTGTCCTTAATCTCATAGTTTTAGGATTAAAACCTAAAAGTTTTTCTAATGTACCAATCATGTATTATAATCTATTTAATTTTCTAAGTAATAATTTGTTTATTACATAAATTTTTCTGCGTTGTTTTCCAATATCTTCACGTATCAAATTCATGTTATTGAAAAAATCGCTGAATGCATTCAATAAAACATTCGGTTGTGTACCATTCTCTGCATCGGGATTGACAATCATCTTTATTCCACAACTTTCAATGTGCACATCCACATCTTTATCAGTGATAATTGGGTCACCGTCATAGTGAATCACACCTGGTTTTTCCCTATTAATATGTATCTTTTTTGCCTTGAAGGTTTTTATCTTACTGTTTTTGTCAAGAGTCTTATTAAACATATCTATGCTAATCTGTGGGGCATCAAACATTGTAAATGGTTCCATAATTATAACATCCATCAGACCATCACTCATTGATGCTTGTGGAGCTATATAAGCATTATTACCATATTGTGATGCATTTGCACAAGCTATTAGAAAAGCTTTATACTTATGTTTCCCATTTTCATCCTCTATAATGTAAGTTTCAGGTTTATAATTTAAACCCTCTTTGAGGACATTCTCAACATATGTAATAGGACCTCGTTTGCCTGCTTCTGCAAATTTCATGCTGATAAAAGCATCAAATCCCATTCCGCACGTGCAAAAGAAAGGCATATTGTTAATTATACCATAGTCCAAAGATTCAATCTTACAGTTATTAATAATAGCGATACTTTTATGTATATTAATAGGAATTTGCAAATGTCTGGCTAAACCGTTACCTGAGCCACATGGAATAATTCCTAAAGCTGTATCTGTATGAACAAGTGATCTTGCTACCTCATTCACAGTACCATCACCACCTACAGCTACAACTATAGGATACATATGGTCAACAGACCAATGAGCTATTTCAGCTGCGTGACCTGCATATTCAGTAAACGAAATGTCATAATCAAACTTTTCTTTATTGATCTTTTTATTGATCAAATCAGGTATGTTTTCTTTATTTTGCGTACCTGAAATAGGGTTGATTATAAACTTTAATTTGATTTTACTAGCCATAATTTGCAAAAATACAATATTTATATAAATCTTCAACGCTATTTTGAATAAAAAATGACTAAAATAAATATTTCTTTTAAAATTGTGCGATTTTAATAACATTTTTACTAACTTTGCAGCCTATAATTAATATTGTAGAGCAATCTACACCTATTTAATAAGATGGGACAATTACAAGAAAAATACAAAAATTATCGCGAACCGCAGAGATATATGTCTGCAGGTGTTTACCCTTACTTCCGTGCTATTACAGGAAAACAAGGTACAGAAGTGCAAATGGAAGGACATAATGTTCTTATGTTTGGATCCAATGCTTATACAGGTCTTACGGGAGATCAGAGAGTTATAGATGCGGCCAAAAACGCTTTGGAAATTTATGGCTCCGGTTGTGCAGGAAGTAGATTCCTAAATGGTACATTAGACCTTCATATCAAGCTTGAGAAAGAATTAGCTGAGTTTGAACATAAAGATGAAGCTTTATGCTTCTCAACAGGTTTCTCTGTTAATTCAGGTGTGATATCAGTTATTTGTGGTAGGGAAGATTATATAATATGTGATGATCGTGACCATGCTAGTATAGTTGATGGTCGTCGTCTCTCATTCGCAACTTGCCTAAAATACAAACACAACGACATGGAAGACTTAGAAAAGGTCCTTCAAAAGTGTCGTCCAGATGCTATTAAACTTATTATTGTTGATGGCGTGTTTTCAATGGAGGGTGATTTAGCTAATTTACCTGAAATTGTAAAGCTAAAGCACAAGTACAATGCTTCAATTATGGTTGATGAAGCACATGGCTTAGGAGTTTTTGGAAAAGAGGGAAGAGGTGTTTGTGATCATTTTGGACTTACTGATGATGTAGACTTGATTATGGGCACATTCAGTAAAAGTCTTGCTAGTATTGGAGGTTTTATAGCATCTGATAAAGATACAATTAACTATCTTCGCCATACATGTCGTACATATATATTTAGTGCGTCAAATACTCCTGCTGCAACAGCTGCTGCCATGGAAGCATTACACATTATACGTAAAGAACCAGAACGCATAGAGAATCTTTGGAAAGTTACGAACTATGCATTGCGTCGTTTCAAGGAAGAAAAGTTTGAGATAGGTGAAACACAAAGTCCTATTATTCCTCTTTACGTTAGAGATGTTGATAAAACATTTTTGGTTACAAAGTTAGCATTTGATGATGGAGTCTTTATAAATCCTGTTATTCCTCCTGCATGTGCGCCACAAGATACACTAGTAAGATTTGCTTTGATGGCAACTCATACAGAAGAGCAGGTAGAAAGAGGTGTTCAGGTGCTTAAGAAAATATTCAAAGAGCAAAATATTATAAAATAATTGCTGAAAAATTTGCAAGAGTCGAAAAAAGTTCCTACCTTTGCAACCGCAAATGAGAAACAAGGCTCTTAGCAAACGGGGCGTAGCGCAGCCCGGTAGCGCTCCTGGTTTGGGACCAGGCGGCCGCAGGTTCGAATCCTGTCGCCCCGACAAAGATAAAATGAAGTGGTTTCTGAGTTTTCAGAGATCACTTTTTTATTAATATGTACTTTCCTATTAATATATTCTCAGCTATTTTTAGTCAGTTTGTAAACTTTGTGATTTAACAATCAGGACTCTCTTTTGTATAAAAAGCATATCTTTAGAGCATCCCCAAAAAGTCATTAGATTTTAAATAAATTTTGTTCATGTTCTTTCTAGCCGAATACTGATTATTTTTTAATTTACTTATTCGATTGGGATAATTATTAAGTTTTAAGACTTTAACATAAATCAGACACTCTTAAATAAATGAAATCATTAAAATGAATATCCAAATTATTCTATCTATTATATCCAGAAAAACAATAGATTTTTCTTTCTGAGACCATATACCAAAATGCCGATAAGTACTTTTATTTATGTGTAATCTAGGTGAAAGCATATTAATATATGAAATACGGTATCCAGTAGTTACAAATTCCCCAAAGGGCTATATCGTAAGAATAGATGGAACCGTTATAGTAATTTATACTTGGAACTAAAGCATTAGGAGTAATAGATATTGAAAAAATACCAGAGCACAAAAGCATAAGGGCAGAGTACTACATAAGAATATCAGTTTGAACAACAAAGAAAGTGATGTTATTTAAAATCAATACTAGCATATCCAACTAATAGATCTGTTCTGCCACCTAATTTTCTATAATATACCAGTGCTTGATATTTGTTCTCAGTTTGATAGAAAGATGGCTCAATTCCATCTGGGAGATATTTTCCTGTATTATCAATAACGATGTATCGATATGAGTAATATCCCTGTTTTTGCAATAATGAGATATTGTAACTTCTGTCTTTACTTTCGTAAGACATTTTATATTCACTAGCATCATAATTGTTTGTCCAGTTGCCGTTAATCATAATACAGCAGTTCTTATTAAGGAAGTCTATTTGTTTTATATTGTCTGAATCCATTTTAAGTTTATAATTTACCTGTACATAATCACAAGTTATATCATTATCTTGATTGGTACTATTGCGTACGCAAAAAGCTCCATTTGCATCTTCATCATAAATATAGTTTATTCTAGGAAAATTAACAAAAGGGAAAACATTATATTTATTTCCATCCCAAGTTATATGTTCAATGCCCATAGTTGGGTGATTTGTTGATAAAGCCTCGAATTTGTAGTATTCATTTCCGGCATTGAATATAAGATTTTTATTATGAATCCATTTTATACCATCATTTCTTATATAATCTGGTTTAGCATCTGTAATACTTTCACCATTTAGTCCATTCTGAATAACTATTGTATGGATTTGTTCTATAGGATTAGTAATACTTATTCCATTATAATTTACATCCATATTAACTTGTTGATGACTTCTATTGATATCAATATCCGTGTTTGTAGTAATACTAAGTCCAACATTCATCAACGGCTCAAGTATCATAAATCTAGCTTCAATTACTTTTTTATTATTTTTATCTTGATCAAAGACAAGAAGTTTATAATTTCCACTCATTGTCAGTTTGCACTTTTCATTAGGTATCGTAATTGAATAATGAGTGTACGGAACATTAGTATTAATAGATTCCTCATAATTGTCAATAGTGTTATTATTGAATCCATTTATGTAATCAGCTTCTAGTAAATTATTTGAAAGAGCCCAATTCGCGTCACAATGTTCTATTTTGTATATATATCTGTGATAGGTATGCGAAAGTTGGTCAAATGACACATTTAAACATTCATTGTTATTAAGTTTCATTATTGGTATTGACAACCAATCATCGTTGATAATAACTTGAAGTGACTTTATATCATTATCATAAATGATATGTGCACTAATTCTACACGCTGTTATGCAGATAAATAATAATAATAAGGACTTTTTCATAGTGATCAAACATATTATGTCACAAAAATACGCAATAATATAATAAAAAAGAAATTCCCACAACATATTCTGTTGTGGGAATTCATTATTAAAGAATCTTTGATTACTTTTTATTGATAGCCATATCTACAGTTACTGCAACAGCAACAGTAGCACCAACCATAGGATTATTACCCATTCCCAGGAATCCCATCATTTCTACGTGCGCAGGAACAGATGAAGAACCTGCAAACTGAGCATCAGAGTGCATACGTCCAAGGGTATCAGTCATACCGTATGAAGCAGGACCAGCTGCCATATTATCAGGATGAAGAGTACGGCCTGTTCCACCACCTGAAGCAACTGAGAAGTAAGGCTTTCCAGCGAGTACACGTTCTTTCTTATATGTACCAGCTACAGGATGCTGGAAACGTGTAGGATTAGTAGAGTTACCAGTGATTGAAACATCAACACCTTCCTTCCATAGGATAGCAACACCTTCGCGTACATCATCAGCACCGTAGCATTTTACTTTGGCGCGAGGACCGTCTGAGTAAGAAATTTCCTTAACAACATTCAATTCTGATGTATAGTAGTCAAACTTAGTCTGAACATATGTAAAACCATTGATACGGCTGATAATCTGAGCAGCATCTTTACCAAGACCATTCAGGATAGTGCGCAATGGATTCTTACGAACTTTGTTTGCCATCTCTGCAATTTTGATAGCACCTTCTGCTGCTGCAAAACTCTCGTGTCCAGCTAGAAAAGCGAAACACTGTGTTTCTTCGCGGAGCAAACGTGCAGCAAGATTACCGTGACCGATACCAACCTTACGGTCGTCAGCTACTGAACCAGGAATACAGAAACTCTGTAGGCCAAGACCAATAGCCTCTGCAGCATCAGCAGCAGTCTTAACACCTTTCTTTATAGCAATAGCTGCACCTACAACGTAAGCCCATTTTGCATTCTCAAAGCAAATACCCTGAGTTTCCTCGCAAATTTGATAAGGATCAACTCCAGCGTTTTCGCAAATTTGATTAGCCTCTTCGATATCTTTGATACCGTTAGCGTTCAAGGCAGCTAGAACTTGTTCGATTCTACGCTCCTGACTTTCGAAATTAACTTTTCTAATCATATCTGTATCTCCTTATTCTTTACGTGGGTCAATACTCTTAACAATTCCCTGCTCTGCAGTTGTACGTCCATAAGAACCTGTGAATTTTTTCACTGCCTCGTTTGCGTCCATACCCTTTTTAATTGCTTCCATCATCTTGCCTAGGTTCACATATTCGTAACCGCAAACAAGATTTTCTTTGTCTAGAAACATTTTTGTGATGTAACCTTCTGTCAACTCAAGGTAACGTGTACCTTTAGCTACTGTTCCATACAAAGTACCTGTCTGGCTACGCAGACCTTTACCAAGATCTTCAAGTCCAGCACCTATAACTAGTCCGCCTTCGGAGAAAGCACTCTGAGAACGACCATAAACAATCTGCAGGAATAGTTCGCGCATAGCTGTATTGATGGCATCACATACAAGGTCTGTATTAAGAGCTTCAAGGATAGTTTTACCTGGTAGAATTTCAGAAGCCATTGCTGCTGAGTGTGTCATACCAGTACAACCGATAGTTTCAACTAGGCATTCCTGAATAATACCTTCCTTAATGTTCAGTGATAATTTACAAGCACCTTGTTGTGGTGCACACCAACCCACACCGTGGGTATAACCAGAGATGTCTTTAATCTCTTTGGACTGAATCCATTTTCCTTCCTCAGGAATTGGAGCTGGTCCGTGGTTAGGACCTTTAGCGACAACACACATGTTGTCCACTTCTTTAGAATAAATCATATTCTTTCAGTTTATTAAATGAATATTTGATATTGATATCTATATTCGAATACATAATTATATAAATAATCTTCTTTGTTTTCAGTCGCAAAGTTACAATAATTATCGAAGAATACCAAGAAATGATGATTGTTTTTTATCTCTTTAACCACAATATTATAATTGTGAAAAGTAAATGTTATTATGTTTAGTTATGATGTATACCTTGTACATCAAATACATATCATGATATTTTTTTATCTGTATAAGACGCTAAATATATTTTTCCACTTTACTATAATATTGGCTATAGAATGTTGTATGAGAATACAATATTAATTCTGATAACAGAGATTATATCCTATGACTTTTATTAGCTATGCTTCAAATATTTAATTCTGCCAGAGATTACTTTGACTTGATAAGTATTATAAAAGTTGTATATTACATCACACGCTACGATAAACACAAAATTATTTTGCTACTCTGGATAGACTAATTTGTACATATTACTGTTTGAAAATTTATAACACTATTGCATTTAGTTATATTGAACTGTGGCAAATGTTAAAGAGGTAATTTTTGTATGGTTTATCTTTCTGTCTTTTTATTTTTTTTATCATGAATGAGCTTTTTCCAAAGATATTGTGTAACTTTGCAGCAATGTGATACAGAAAGCATTTATATGAAAAAAATTATTATAAAAGAGAAAGACCTTATGGCTGCTGCCAAAGAAGGTATGGATGCATTTATAGGCATATTTGCTGATACCATTAATAAAGCTATTGGAGGTCAATTGACAGCTAACAACATGAGTGAGCTGAATTCTGATCAAATTACCCTTCTTGCATATATAGATCTACGCAATGAAGTTATGGATGGAGGATTTGTACAGCTTATACATAATGGTTATGGAGCTTTTATCTTTATTAATCCTTTTGCAAAGATGCTTAAAACGTGGGGGCTTAGAGAATTGTCTAAACTTGTTTTTGATGCAAGTCATCTTTATAAGAAGTATCATGAAAATATTGAAAAAGATTGTACAGATGAAGAATTTATGGCATTGTTTGAACAATTCCCTGAATTTGACGATGTTGATGATGAATTTGTCGAAAATGAAGAGCTGTGGACAGAAAATATAGCTAGATATATTGATGAAAATGTTGATAAGTTTGCTGAGATAGAAAAAGAAAATGAATAAGAATGAACAATTAAATAAAAAAAGTCCTGTAAATATAAAAAACAAGAAAGCTTCTTTTGAATATTTTTTTGTTGATACATTTACTGCGGGTATAGTACTTACGGGTACGGAGATTAAATCAATCCGTATGGGTAAGGCTTCTTTGGTAGATACTTTTTGCTATATTAATAATGGAGAATTATGGGTCAAGGGTATGAATATCAGCCCATATTTTTATGGTTCTTACAACAATCATGAAAGTAAAAGAGATAGGAAATTATTAATGACAAAGAAAGAACTTCTAAAACTAGAAGCTGCTACAAAGCAGACCGGATTTACAATAGTGCCTACATTGGTTTTTATAAACGAAAAAGGTCTTGCAAAGATAAATATAGCTTTGGCTAAAGGAAAGAAAGAATTTGACAAGAGACAGACGCTTAAAGAAAAAGAAGATAGGCGGGAAATAGATAGAGCTATTAAGAGATTCTAAAAATATAAATTGGTATTAGTATGACACTTAAGGATGTAGCTAAAAAACGTATTCTGGTTTTAGATGGTGCGATGGGTACTATGATACAATCATACAATCTCACGGAAGAAGATTTCAGAGGAGTCTATTTTAATGATAAAGTAGGACAAATGAAGGGAAATAATGATATGCTTAATATCACACGTCCGGACGTTATTGCTGATATCCATCGTAAATATCTTGCAGTTGGAGCTGATATAATCACAACAAATACTTTTAGCAGTCAATGCGTTTCTGAAGCTGATTATCATCTTGAAGATTACTGTCGTGAGATGGCTTTAGAAGGCGCCCGTATAGCGCGAAGAGTGGCTGATGAGTTTCCTAGTGTAGATAAACCGAGGTTCGTAGCTGGTTCTGTTGGACCCACTAATAAGACATGCTCAATGAGCCCTGATGTAAGTAATCCTGCTGCGCGTGAAATAACATATGATTTATTATTTAAGGCTTATTACGAGCAAATAGATGCACTCATTGAAGGTGGTGTAGACATAATTCTTATTGAAACAATTTTTGATACGCTTAATGCCAAAGTAGCATTAGACGCAACAGAAAGAGTTATGTGCAACAGAAATATTTCGTTACCAGTGATGTTATCAGTTACTGTCAGTGATTTAGCCGGTAGAACTTTAAGCGGACAGACATTAGAGGCATTTTTGGCAAGTGTTAGCAGCTATAATATATTTTCAGTTGGTCTTAATTGCTCATTTGGTGCAAGACAAATGAAAGTATTTCTTGAGCAACTAGCAAAAAAAGCTCCATATTTTATATCAGCATATCCAAATGCTGGTTTGCCTAACAGCATGGGATTATACGATGAGACGCCTAAATCGATGGCTACTCAAATAGCAGAGTTTATAGACGAAGGTCTTGTCAATATTATTGGAGGATGTTGTGGAACAACTGAAGAATATATAGCAGAGTATATCCCTTTAGTTGAAGGCAAAAAACCGCATGAACCAAATAAAAAAGCCGAAACGATGTGGCTTAGTGGACTAGAACTTCTTGATGTGACACCTGAAGTCCATTTTGTAAATGTAGGTGAACGCTGTAATGTAGCTGGTTCTCGAAAATTTTTACGACTTATAAAAGAAAAAAAATATGAAGAAGCTGTCTCAATAGCACGAAAGCAAGTCGCTGATGGAGCACTGGTCATAGATATAAATATGGATGATGCATTACTAGATGCAAAGGCTGAGATGGTTAACTTCTTGAATATGATAGCAGCTGAACCGGATATAGCTAAGGTTCCTATAATGATAGATTCTTCAAAATGGGATGTAATTGTTGCAGGACTTAAATGTTGTCAAGGCAAATGTATAGTAAATAGTATATCGTTAAAAGAGGGGAAGAATGCGTTTGTTAGTCATGCTAAAGATGCAAAAAGGCATGGGGCGGCTGTAGTAGTTATGTGTTTCGATGAGGAAGGGCAGGCTACAACTTACAAACGCCGTATTGATATAGCCAAACGGGCTTATGATATATTAGTTTCTGAAGTTAGATTTGATCCTATTGATATAATATTTGATCCTAATATCCTAGCCATTGCTACAGGAATGGAAGAACATAATAATTATGCTTTAGATTTTATTCGTTCAGTTGGTTGGATAAAGAAAAATCTTAAAGGTGCACATGTTAGTGGTGGTGTAAGTAATCTATCGTTCTCGTTTAGAGGGAACGATTATATACGTGAAGCTATGCATGCTGTTTTTCTATATTATGCTATTCAACAAGGAATGGACTTTGGTATTGTAAACCCAGCTACTAAGGTGATATACAGTGATATACCTCAAAAACAACTTGAAGTAATTGAGGATGTCATTTTAAATAGGAAAGATGGTGCTCAGGACCGTCTTATTAGCTTAGCGGATAAAATAAAAGAAGAACAAAATTTAGAAAATAATGGTATAGATGCAACAACTGTAAGTTCTGTCAAAATTGATTCATGGCGAAATGGTTCATTATCAGAACGTTTGGAGTATTCACTTATGAAAGGTATAGGAGAATATATTGATGTTGACATCGATGAAGCGCTAAAGACTTATAATCATGCAGTTCAGATAATAGAAGGGCCATTAATGAGCGGAATGAATAAAGTAGGTGAACTTTTTGGATCTGGAAAAATGTTCTTACCACAAGTAGTTAAAACCGCTCGTACTATGAAACAAGCAGTAGCAATATTACAGCCATATATTGAAGCCGAAAAAAAAGATGGTGCGACTAAATCAGGTAAAGTCTTATTGGCTACTGTAAAAGGAGATGTACATGATATTGGTAAAAATATAGTTGGAGTAGTGATGGCATGCAATAATTATGAGATAATAGACATGGGAGTTATGGTTCCAGCTGAGCAAATCGTTAGGAAAGCAATTGAAGAACATGTAGACATAATTGGATTAAGTGGCCTTATAACACCTAGCCTTGAAGAGATGGTACATGTCGCCCAAGAAATGCGTAAAGCTAATCTTAACATTCCTATAATGATAGGTGGTGCAACTACTAGTGAATTGCATGTAGCACTAAAGATAGCACCAGTATATAACGGCCCTGTCGTATGGATGAGAGATGCAAGTCAGAATGCATTAGTTGCTCCAAAACTTATAAATGATAATGAAAGAACAAGGATTAAAGAAAACCTTGATAAAAAATATGAAAATCTTCGTGAAGAATATAGAGAAGAGCAACAGAAAATAATATCTATTGAAGAATCTAGAAAAAACAAATTGAATTTATTTTAATTATGATTATTGGTAGTAAAATTAAAAATATAGTTTTTGATCTTGGTGGTGTTATTATGACTATAGATCAGCAACAGGCTATTAAAAGATTTGCCGAAATAGGACTAACTGAAGTTGAAAAGCATCTTGATCCATATACGCAAAAAGGCATTTTTGGAGATTTGGAAGAAGGAAAAATTAGTGCAGATGAATTCCGTATAGAACTAGGTAATATTATTGGTAAAGAACTTACATTTAAGGAGTGTGAACATGCATGGTGCGGATATTGTAAAGAGCTTCCGCAGAGGAACTTAGATGTTTTAGTTAAATTAAAAGAAAAGGGATATAATTTAATATTGCTTTCTAATACAAATCCTTTTATTATGCATTGGGGATTAAGTGAAAACTTTGATGGAGTAGGGCATTCTTTAAATTATTATTTTGATGCTTTATATCTTAGTTATAAAAATAAAATGATGAAACCAGACGAGAAATTTTTCTATAAGATGCTCATTACAGAAAAAATTCAACCTCATGAGACACTATTTGTTGACGATGGACCACGCAATGTTGCAGTTGCAAGTAAATTCGGAATAAATACCTTCTGTCCTAAGAATGGTATTGATTGGACAGAAGATATATATAATTATTTAACTTAAGAAGGCTTCTGCCTTTTTGAGATCTTCAGGGGTATCTATCCCTATTGTTTCTATCTCAGTAAGGCCTACTTTGATTCGGTATCCATTTTGCAACCATCGTAATTGCTCCAAATTTTCAGCCTTTTCAAGGCTAGATTGCGGAAGGCTAGTTATTTCAGAAAGAACATGCCGCCTATAAGCATATAAACCTATATGCTTAACAAATGGATACGATTCTAACCATTGAGTCTTTTCTTTTCCACGTATAAACGGTATTATACTTCTACTAAAGTACATTGCGTAATTTCTGTTGTCTATTACTATCTTTGGTGAATTGGGATTTTCAATAGCCTCCATGCCCATATCTTGTGTAAATGGTTTACCAAGAGTTGCTATTTGTGTTTCGCTATCATTAAAACATTCACAGACAGTCTTTATTTGTGAAGACTGTATAAAAGGTTCGTCCCCTTGAATATTGATTACTACATCGAAATCTCCGCCTATATTTTTTACGGCTTCCTCAATGCGGTCGGTACCACTTTTATGATGTGCTGAGGTCATAACAACATTTCCTCCAAAAGATTTTACAGCATCATAAATTCTACGATCATCCGTGGCTACATAGACATCATCCAATACGGATTTAACTTGTTCATAAACTCTCTGTATAACAGGCTTGCCTGCTAATAAGGCTAGTGGTTTTCCTGGAAAACGTGTAGAAGCATATCTAGCTGGTATAATTCCTATAAATTTCATTTCAATATTAATTTATCGACGCAAAGTTACATAAAAGATACAATTAATCAGTTAAAAAATCTAATTAATTTTGTAGTCTTATAGTTTTTTGCTAATTTTGAAAATGAAAAATAACAAGACAATGAATTTAAATCATAAGATACTAGCTATTTTAATTGCACTTTTTCCTATTACTGTGTTTGCACAGAAGATAACTCTGGGTTCTTGTACTACAAAAGATAGTGGAGAATACAAGGGAGAAATGTTAGGAGGCAAACCAAATGGTAAAGGTTCCACCATCTATAAAAACGGTGATACTTTCGAGGGCGAATATGTAAAAGGAAGGCGTCAAGGTTATGGTATATATTCTTTTTCTGATGGTGAAAAGTATGAGGGACAGTGGTTCCAGGATCAACAGCACGGAAGAGGTACATATTATTTCATGAACAATAATAAATATGTAGGACTATGGTTTCGTGATTATCAGCAAGGCCATGGAATTATGTTTTATTATAATGGAGATAAGTACGAGGGCAGTTGGTTCCAAGATCATCGTAACGGCAAAGGACGTTATACATTTGCTAGTGGTGCATACTATGAAGGCGATTGGAAAGATGATAAGAAAAGTGGTAGGGGATTTTATGATTGGGGTGATGGTTCAACATATGATGGAATGTGGTCTAATAACCAACGTTCTGGTAGAGGGACATTTCATTATGCAGATGGAGATGTCTATATAGGTTTATGGAGCAACGATATACAGAATGGTAAAGGAATTTATAAATTCCAAAATGGAGATGTCTATGAAGGAGACTATGTGCAGGGAGAAAGAACTGGTGAAGGGATCTTTAGATATGGGAATGGAGATCGTTATACAGGACATTTCTTGGAAGGAAACAAAGACGGAGAAGGAACATTGGTCTGGAAAAACGGGAACACCTATACTGGCGAATGGAAAGGGGATAAACCTAATGGTCATGGTAAATTGACCATGAAAAACGGAGATGTCTTTGAAGGTGATTTCTTAAATGGTAAAATTGACGGTGAAGGTATAGCTCATTATGTAGATGGCTGCAAATTTAAAGGCACGTTCAAGAACGGCAAGAAAAATGGAAACGCTATCGAAGAAGATAAAGATGGAACTCGTTTTGAGGGGTCATATACGAATGATATACGTGATGGTAAGTTCATTGAAAAAGATAGAAATGGAAATATTACGGCTAAAGGAACTTATATTAATGGAAGAAAAAAAATAGATCAATAAAAAATTATATTAAAAACCGCATTTAAAACAAATTATTATGGTAATCGACACATTAGAAAATTTAAGTAAATATGTTTCACTCAATCCAATGTTCGAGAAAGTTGTAGATTTCATAAAGAACAACGAACTAGCGAATATGGAAAATGGTAAATATTCTATAGACGGGGATAAGTTATTTGTCAATATTACAACAGCCAAAGGTAAAGATCCATATGAGGCTGTTTTGGAAACACATATAAAAATGATAGATATCCAAATACCTCTAGATACGCCTGAGACATATGGATATACACCTTTAACTAATTTACCTGAATCAGAATATAACTCAGACAAAGATATTGCAAAATACGAAGGACCTGCAGAAAGTTTTGTTACATGTAATCCAGGCATGTTCGCTATATTTTTTCCACAAGACGGTCATGCCCCATGTATATCGACAGTACCTGAAATACATAAAGCTATATTCAAGGTATGTGTTAAATGAAAATATTTTAAACCATTTATTATGGCAGAAAAAAAAGTAAATGTCAATAAGACGAAGTCTTCTAAATCCGTGGAAGTGCAGACTCATATAGGTATCGTTAATAACGATTCTTGGTTAGAGCCATTCGAAGACGCAATACGATGCAGGCATGAATATGCTTTGTGTAAAAGAAGTCAGTTGACAAAAGACGGGGACATACCTTTGTCTGATTTTGCCAGTGGATATAAATATTTTGGTTTACATAAAACTGAGAATGAATGGATTTTTCGTGAATGGGCTCCAAATGCCACCGAAATTTATCTTGTTGGAGATTTTAACGAATGGAAGGAAAACGACAACTACAAGTTAAAACGTATAACAGGAACTGGAAATTGGGAAATTAAAATACCTAAAAGCTCCATAAAGCATGGTGACTTATTCAAAATTCATGTACATTGGAATGGCGGTGATGGTGAACGTATACCTGCTTGGGCTCAGAGAGTTGTACAAGATGAAAATACAAAAATATTTTCAGCACAAGTATGGAATCCTGATATCCCGTACGTTTTTAAGAAGGAAAAATTCAAAGCAAATGTGGGGCCACTTCTCATATATGAATGTCATATTGGTATGGCACAGGATGCAGAAAAAGTAGGAACTTATGTAGAATTTAAAGATAATGTATTGCCGCGTATTATAAAGGACGGATATAACTGTATACAGATAATGGCAATACAAGAACATCCTTATTATGGTTCATTTGGTTACCATGTGAGTAGTTTCTTTGCAGCTTCCAGTCGATTTGGAACTCCAGAAGAACTGAAAGAACTTATAGACACTGCACATCAACACGGTGTGGCTGTTATTATGGACATCGTACATAGCCATGCTGTTAAGAACGAAGTTGAAGGCCTTGGTAATTTTGCCGGTGATCCGAATCAATACTTTTATCCTGGTGGGCGCCACAATCATCCGGCATGGGACAGTCTGTGTTTCGACTATGGCAAAGATGAAGTAGTACATTTCCTATTATCAAATTGCAAGTATTGGCTTGAAGAATTTCATTTTGATGGATTCCGTTTTGACGGAGTTACTTCAATGTTGTATTATAGTCATGGACTAGGTGAAGCCTTTTGCAATTATTCTGATTACTTTAATGGTCGTCAAGATGATAATGCTATTTGTTATCTGACATTAGCCAATAAACTTATTCATGAAGTCAATCATAATGCGATTACCATCGCAGAAGAAGTTAGTGGAATGCCTGGTCTAGCATCAAAATTTGAAGAAGGAGGCTATGGTTTTGACTACAGGATGGCAATGAATATACCTGATTATTGGATAAAGACAATAAAAGAAAAAAAAGATGAAGATTGGAAACCTAGTTCAATATTCTGGGAATTGAACAACCGTAGGGCTGATGAAAAAACAATAAGCTATTGCGAGAGCCATGATCAAGCCCTTGTTGGTGATAAAACTTTAATTTTCAGACTAATTGATGCCGATATGTATTGGCATTTTAAAATTGGAGATGAAAATGATAAGGTGAATCGTGGCATTGCACTCCATAAAATGATAAGGCTAATAACATCATCGACTATTAATGGTGGTTATCTTAATTTCATGGGCAACGAGTTTGGACATCCTGAATGGATTGACTTTCCGCGTGAAGGAAATGGTTGGAGCCATAAATATGCTCGCCGACAATGGAATTTAGTTGATAATAAAGACCTGTGCTACCATTTTCTAGGAGATTTTGACAGAGCTATGATTAAGTTACTAAGAGGCATAAAAAATATACAGAATACAATAGTAGAAGAAATCTTGAGTAATGATAATGATCAAGTGTTAGCTTATAGCAGAGATGAATTTTTATTCGTTTTTAATTTTAATCCTACACAATCATTTAGTGATTATGGCATTCTTGTTCCAACAGGTTCATATGAAGTTGTTTTGAATACTGATGCAAAAGAATTCGGCGGAAATGGTTTAGCAGATGATAAAGTAGTACACCTTACAAATTATGATCCTCTATATGTAAAAGACCACAAAGAGTGGCTTAAATTGTATATACCAGCTCGTTCAGCTGTAGTATTAAAGAAAAATTGATAAATGAATTTTATATATCACAAGAAAAAAGATAGTACACGCCCTATGAGGGTATTATGTGCTATAGTATTTATAGTTTTCAGTTTCATATATTTATATGATTTTCAGGATGATCTGTTGTCAGTGGCGCAACATGTATGGAGTAGTGGACAGACACATTATAACAGAACTGTAGGTGCAATAATTATAACTATTGTGCTCCAGATGTTGCAATATGGAATATATTCAATAACTAAATTGCACAGACGATCACATGCTCTATCTTACTTGCCATCATTTCTCTTGTTGATGGTCATTAGTTATATAACTCCTGATATTGATAAACATTCTTCGTTTATGACATGGTTATGGCTTGCACCAGTTATCTTAGTAATATGGTATGGGGCTGTTTGGGCTGCAAAGCAATTTGAACCTTATGAACCAGAGATGAATGATAAAGGCTATTTGTCAAGATTGATGTGGGTCAACATGATAGAAATTATAATTATGATGTTTGTGGTATGTCTTGTTTGTGGTAGTAATGATACTTTCAGATACCGTATGAAGTTGGAAAATTATATCATTAGTAAAGACTACAATAAAGCAATTAAAGTTGGAATTGGTCAGGCTAAGACAGATTCAAGTCTTACTATGCTACGTATTTATGCATTAGCGCACGAAGGAAGGCTTGGTGACCATTTATTTGAATATCCACTTGTAGGAGGCTCACACTCTATGCTTCCTAATGGAACTTCAGTAAAATGTATGATGTATTCAACTGATAGTCTATATTCTTTTTTTGGTGCCAAGCCAAAGGAAGTTTTGGAGCCAAAAGCTTATTTTGACCTTATGATAAAGAAAGGATATCCAAGTAGACAATTATATGACTACATCATATGTGCAGATCTGATGGACAAAAATTTAGATGCTTTTGTTAAAGACATTAGAAAATATTACAAAATAGGAATTAACATACCTAAGCATTACCGGGAAGCTCTAACCATTTATACTCATCTGCGTGCTAATCCTGTTATTGTATATCACGACAATATAATGGATGCAGATTTCCAGGATCTTCAAGATCTAATTAAAAAGAATCCAGATTTAAGACTTAGAAAAAATGCTATTAAAGATACATATAATAACACTTATTGGTATTACTATATGTATGGTAGTAAATAAATCAAATATGGCGCTGAAGGAATATACTGTCTGTTATGCAAGCAGGCAGCTCTTCCTTATAATGCGTTACCATTATAAGAGTTTTATTCTTTCGCATACAGAATGTTTCTATTATATCTTTAACCATTCGTCTGTTTATATTATCTAAACCATGTAGTGGCTCATCAAGAATAAGCAATTCTGGATCTTTGACGAAGGCTCTAGCTAAAAGAACTAGACGCTGTTCTCCACTTGACAATCTCAGAAATGTACGATCTTCTATGCCACTCAGACCGAAAATGTTCATCCACCATTTACAACACTCATATTCAGATTTATCAGGTTTCATGTATAATCCAACTGAATCTTTTAGTCCGCTAGCTACAATACGTATTGCCGGTAGGTCCTTTTGATATGCGCGATGCATTTCAGGAGATACATAGCCTATATGTTTTTTTATATCCCATACACTTTCACCAGATCCTCTTTGATTTCCAAAAAGCAAAATGTCACAAGCATAACTTTGAGGGTTGTCTGCACATACAAGACTAAGCAAAGTACTTTTCCCTGCTCCGTTCTGGCCACTTAGAGCCCAACGTTCTCCATTCTTCACAGTCCAGTCTAATTCTTGCAGAATAGTTCTTTTGCCATATCTTATAGAAACCTTATTCATTTTTACGACCTCGTTGGTATCGTATTCTTTGTTAGTGTATGGCAAATTAATAATTTCTTGTCTTTTTTCGTTGCTTAATATATGTGTAGAAATCTCTTTTCTTGATTCCAGATATATTTTCTTTGTAATTTTAGCGAATACCTTCATATTCTTTACTTCAACAACATGAGTAATAAAATCAGGTATGTCATCAACCTTGGATAATACGAGGATGATTTGGAGTGCCCGCTCATTAGATAAAGTTTTTAGTAAATCTTTTAATTGATCGCGTGTCTGTGGATCTAATCCAATAAAAGGATTATCCATTATGAGCACACGAGGGTCGGATAAAAGTGTTTTTGCTAATTGAACTTTTCTCAGTTCTCCACTAGATAATAATATTATGTATTTGTCTAGTAAATTATTCATGTTAAAAAGTTCATACAAGTGTTTTTGAAGTTCACGGCGTTCTAGTGTATCTTCACCAACAAGGTTATATGCTTCTTCTAATTGTCTACCTACAGTAGGTGTATTTTCGTCAATATCATGTTGATTCCATCTTTGTTGAAGATAATAAGCGCCATCGCTTTCACCATAAGAATCACGAAAAGTTATATATTTGATATTTTCAGAAACTAGTTTCTTTTTGCTTGGCGTAAAATCATACATTGGCTCTGTCATTAAAAGAGGATGTCTTCCTATGATTATATCTATAAACATTGACTTACCTCCTCCGTTTGGTCCTACAACGGCAATATGTTCACCTTCAACAGCTTCAAAATCAACAGGTTCAGCCATACGCCATTCAGGCATACGAGTAATACCATTATGTACCTCAATTATTTTTTGCATAGTCTATCTTGATTCTTATTTACAAAATCTTTCCACCCGTTATAATTTTTGTCACTAACAGGTTTGTCTATTTGCATGAAATGGCAGTATGCTGCACCCAAAGCATCGGTAGCATCCATAAAACCTCCCATTTGATCGTCTGGTATATGTAATATTTTTTGCAACATCCCGGCAACTTGCTCTTTCGAAGCCTTGCCTTGACCAGTTATTGCCATTTTGATTTTAAGTGGGGCATATTCATGAATAGGCACACCATGATGTATAGCGGCTGCAATTGCAACTCCTTGAGCTCGTCCTAGTTTCAGCATAGATTGTACATTTTTGCCAAAGAAAGGTGCTTCAATAGCCATTTCATCTGGTAGATATTCGTTGATGATACCTGTAACACGTTCAAAAATGTGTCCTAATTTTATGTAAGCATCACCCATTTTACGTAAGTCAATAATGCCCATTGCTACCATCTCAGCCTTATTACCTTTTACCTTAATGACACCATAGCCCATAATATTGGTACCAGGATCAATGCCAAGTATAATTTTTTCAGCCTTTTCCATTATCGCAGATATGGATTCGAAAACATTTCCTCACGTATAGTTGTCTGCTCACCGTGTCCCGTCATAACAGTTGTGTCCCAAGGCATTTTTGCAATTTTCTGATGTAAACTATTATTTAAATCTTCAAATGAACCAAGTTCAAAATCAGTTCTGCCTATACTAAAACGAAACAAGGTATCACCAGAAAAAGCCAACTTCTCTTCTTTACAATAGAAAAATACAGAACCAGGTGTATGCCCTGGCGTAGAAATGATGGTAAACTTATGATTACCAAATTCAATGACATCATTTTCTTTGAAATATAATCCTACAGGTGGAATTGATTGCTTGTAGTTTATCTGGCAGAAGTCCATTGCTTGCTCTTTTAACTTACTCATAAGAAACTCATCTTCAGCACTTATTTCCGGTTTTAACCCGAAAGTCTTATATATTGTGTCGTTACCAAAATTATGGTCAATATGTGCATGCGTAACAATAAGATGTTTCGGAATTAGATTATTTCGCGTTATATAGTTTACAATCGCATTGCGCTCTTCTTCATATAAAGCGCCACAATCGACAATGACACATTCATTGGTTTCATCATTAACTACGTAACAATTTTCACCAAACATGTTACAGACAAACTTTTGTATATTAATCATACTGGCAAATATATTAAATATTTATCTTCAAACCATTTTTCATCGAAATAACTTATAATATCCGTTTTCTCGGCAATTTTTTTATACTTGTTGATTTCATTTTCCAAATTGCCTCCTTTAAGGCAAATTACCCCGTTTGGAATAGCATTGTGCTGTTCTTTTGAAACATTTTTTCTGACAATCTTGAGTAAATCGGGAAGAGGCATAACAGCTCTGCTTACGATGAAATCGTATTTTCCTTTTTCGTCTTCTCCACGAAGATGTTCGATATTGACATTCTTTAGTCCGATGGATTGAGCAATTTCTTTAGCAACCATTATCTTTTTACCAGTTCCATCAATAAGTTTAAATTTGCACTCTGGAAATAATATGGCCAAAGGTATCCCCGGGAATCCTCCACCTGTACCAAAATCAAGAATGTTAGTGTTTGATTTGAACTTTATCATTTTTCCTATTGCTAATGAATGTAATACATGATGTACGTACAGATTATCAATATCTTTACGTGAAATCACATTTATCTTACTGTTCCAGTCTCGGTACAGTTCATCCAATGCTTCAAACTGATTCTGCTGTTCTGCAGTAAGTTCTGTGAAATATTTATTTATAACATCCATATGCAAATCATTTTATTATTTAAAATTCTTATTAAGAATCTTGCTTAAATCAGAGTATTCTAGTTTTATTTCTATTTTCCCAATAGAATAAGGAGCAATTTCATATGGATTATATATGAAAGTTATCGCATCATCACCAATAATAAAATTTTCTGGAGCGTAAATGTCTTCAGAAACGAGGTATCCTTTGCTCTTAAGTTCATCAACATTTTTTGTATCAGTCTTTTTTAATAATGCATCCAGTAGTAAACCATTAAGCGCATTTTCATAACCGGGAACAAAAACATCATTTATATTAATTACTTTACCTGTATTTTTATCAAAGTTAATTACTATTGTTTGTGTAATTCCGTGTGCGCCACCCTCATAGAAATTTTCTTTAATAAGATAGACTACAATACCGTTTTTTCCTTTATTTGTCTCACTACTTAAATTATAAAAGAATTGGTAAGTTTTTTTCTTTTCCGGATTTGATTTGTCTTCTTTATAGAATGGTCCATAGTTGGTCTTATAATCGTCCAAATATTTATTAGTGAACGAGTCTACTGCATTTTGTGCAGACAACTTTTGCATAGCAAACAGCTTGTCAATTATTGCACTATTAATCCTTTTACCAATAATTCCATCTGCATTTGTTGCGTATAACAGTTGAATATTAACCTTGCATTGTGGTGAATTAGGACCAGTCTCTATATTCGTTGACTTATTAACTTTTATATTTTCAAAAGTAATATTTTTGCCTTCTTTTGTTTTTTTAATGCAAGAGTTTAGAGTTAAACTTGCAATCGACAAAGACAAAATTAATGTTCCAAAAAGAACTTTTTTCATTTTTATTATCTTTAGTATTGTCTCAGAGCAGACAATAATTCATTATTTTCATTTTTTGTACCGATCGTTACGCGCAAACAATTAGTACACAATTTTATTCGTGTACGATTACGTACTATTATACCTTTTTCTACGAGATAATCATATGTTTTTTGAGCATCAGTCATCTTGGCAAGAAAAAAGTTTGCATCAGTATGATAAATCTTTTCGCATATAGGTAATTGTTTGAATGCGTCAATCATCCGCGAACGCTCGAGTAGGAGAGTACGCACCCACTTGTCTACCTCAAAAGGATCTTTAAGAGCTTCAAGTGCTTGGTTCTGTGTAAGATTATTTATATTGTAAGGGTATTTAACTTTATTGAATATTTCAATTATATCTTCGTTGCCGAAAGCCATACCTAGACGAATTGCTGCACAACCCCATGCTTTGCTGAATGTATTTAATACAATCATGTTTGGATGCTTGTCTAGCTCATCTCTCATAGGCTTCTGCGACGAGAAGTCTGAGTAAGCTTCGTCAATGATAACTATTCCATCGAACGAATCAACCAATTTTACGATTTCATCGCGATCTATATTGTTACCAGACGGATTGTTTGGTGAGCATACCCATATAATTTTAGTGTTTTCATCGGTAGCAGCAAGCAACTTCTCTGCAGATATCTGATAGTTATCGTCCAATAATACAGGACGGTATTCCACATCATTTATGTCAGCACAAACCTTGTACATGCCATACGTAGGTTCTATCGCAACAACATTATCAATCCCTGGGCTGCAGAAACAGCGATAAGGTAAATCTATAGCCTCATCACTTCCGTTCCCCAAAAAGATTTGTTCGGGCCTAACACGCTTTATCGGTGCAAGTTTTGCTTTTACCTCCAATTGTAATGGATCAGGATATCTATTAAATGGTCTATTATAAGGATTTTCGTTAGCATCCAGAAATACGTTGGCAACATGACCACTGTATTCATTTCTGGCACTACTATATGCAGCTAGCGACCATATATTTGGTCTTACCAATTCTTTCAATGATTTCATATTACTTGTTTTTAATATCCATAATGCGTACAGTCATAGCATTTTTATGCGCCATTAACTGTTCATTCTCTGCCATAACTTCTACTGCGTGTCCTATGCTTTTTATACCATCTTTAGTTAGATGTTGAAATGTAACCTTACGGTTATAACTGTCTAGATTTACGCCATTGTATGCCAATGCATAGCCATGAGTTGGCAAAGTATGGTTTGTGCCGCTTGCATAATCACCGGCACTTTCGCATGCATACCCTCCAAGAAATACACTTCCTGCATTTATGACTTTATCAACAAGAGATTCATAATTATCAATAGAGATAATTAGATGCTCTGGGGCATAAGCGTTACTTAGTTCCATGGCTTCTTTCATATCGCTTACCAATATAAATTTGCTATTATCTAAAGCTTTGGCTGCTATATCTTTACGTGGCAGAATGTCCAGTTGTGCTTTAAGTTCTTCATTGACCTTATTGAGGAATTCCTCAGAAGTGGTAATCAATATGACCTGTGAATCTATGCCATGCTCAGCCTGAGATAATAAGTCAGCCGCAACAAACACATGATTGCTTGTGTCATTTGCAATAACACAAACTTCAGATGGGCCAGCCGGCATATCAATAGCTACGTCGTGAAGAGATACTTGTTGTTTGGCAGCCATTACATATTGGTTACCAGGACCAAATATTTTATAAACCTTTGGAACAGACTCTGTTCCGTAGGCCATCGCACCGATAGCTTGAACTCCACCGGCTTTATATATTTTATTGACACCTGCTATTTTAGCAGCAACCAAAATAGCAGGATTAACCTTTCCTTCACGGTTAGGCGGAGTACATAATACGATTTCTTCACATCCTGCAATCTTAGCCGGTGTAGCTAACATAAGCACTGTACTGAATAGTGGCGCAGTACCACCAGGTATATATAATCCTACTTTTTGTATTGGTATTGATTTCTGCCAACAAGTAACACCAGGTTGTGTCTCTACTTTTTTACCATCAAACTCCTGTGATTTGTGAAATTCTGCTATATTGTGATGGGCAAGAACTAGTGCATGATGTAAATCATCATTTACTAAACCTTCAGCTTCATTCATTTCTGCTTCAGATACAGCTAATGAAGTCATGTTTACATGATCAAACTTTGATTCAAATTCAATAACTGCAGCATCACCTTCGTGCTTTATTCTCTCAAGCACATTTTGCACTGTAGCATTCAGTTGAGAAACATCCAGATGCGGACGCTCCAGAATGCGACTCCATTCACTCCTCTTCGGATACTTGATAATGTTCATATTATTATAATATCATTTTTTCAATTGGTGTAACAAGAATACCCTGTGCACCAAGTTCTTTTAACTTGCCTATTATTTCCCAAAAGCATTTCTCATCGAGAACAGTATGAATTGAACACCACTCATCATCAGCCAATGGTATTATAGTAGGGCTCTTTATGCCTGGTAAAACCTCTACAATTTCTCTAAGATTAGATTTGGGAGCATTCATCATTACGTATTTCTTATCTTGAGCACTTCTAACTGCATCAAATCTGAAGAGAAGCTCCTGTAGAGTCTTCATTTTGTCTTCATCCATTTGCTTATTGCGTATCAGGAGAGCTTCACTTTTCATAACAACTTCAACCTCCTTTAGATTATTGCTAACTAAAGTTGATCCTGAACTGACAATATCAAAAATGCCATCAGCCAGACCTATACCCGGTGAAATTTCCACGCTACCTGTTATAACATGAATATCTGCTTTAACATTGTTCTTATCAAGAAACTTGCGTAGTATCATTGGATATGAAGTCGCGATTTTTTTCCCATTAAACCATTCTACACCTTCGTATTTAGATTCTTTAGGTATTGCAAGACTTAGGCGGCATTTACTGAATCCAAGCCTATCTACAATTTCAGCATCTTCATTACGTTCCTTAAATTCATTTTCGCCTACAATACCAAGATCTGCTACACCACTAGCCACACTTTGTGGAATATCGTCATCACGAAGATATAACACTTCTACTGGAAAGTTGGTAGATTGCACCAGAAGAGTGCGTTTACTTGAACTCACTTTGATGTCTGCTTCACTGAGCAGCGCCATTGTGTCTTCGAAAAGACGACCTTTTGATTGTACGGCTATACGCAACATATTTCTATTTTTCTAATTAATTGTATGCAAAAGTACTGATTTTATTATTAATTTGCAAGAAAATGACTACTTTTGCATCTAAATTAGATAATGAAGGTAATAAATCTGCATAAATATATATAGAACACTATTGAAAAAAATTATAACCATAATATTTTTATCAGTCTTCTTTCTTTCTTCGTGTTCAAATAAAGAAAGTAAAGCTACTGCTCCATGGGGAGAAACAATGAATGATACAGTTAGCAAATCGAAAAGCTTTACGATGAGTGATATTGTTAACAATGGTGAGCTGATAATGCTTACTATGAATGGTCCTGAAAATTACTATGAATATCATGGTGCCGGATTTGGAACACAGTATCTTCTATGTGAAAAGTTTGCTCAGAAGTTAGGGGTAAGTTTGCGTGTTGAAGTGTGTAGAGACACTGCCGAATTAGTTAGAAGACTAAATAATGGAGACGGAGATATTATTGCCTTCCAATTGCCTAAAAACATAAAGGGTAGGGGCTCTCTTGTTTATTGTGGAGCACGAATTGATAGTCTTCATACGCAATGGGCGGTAAAAAAAGGTAATATGGAATTGGCTGATACATTAAACAAATGGTTTCGCCCGGAAATGGTAGCTCAAATAAATAAGGAAGAGACATATCTGTTAAGTAGTGGAAGTGTACGCCGGCATGTTTACTCTCCTATGCTAAGCAGTAAAGGTGGAATAATATCTAAATATGATCATCTGTTTATGAGTTACGGTTCTGCAATAAGATGGGATTGGCGTTTGTTAGCTGCTCAATGTTATCAAGAGTCTTGCTTTGATCCTAAGGCAACGTCGTGGGCAGGAGCTTGTGGACTTATGCAGATTATGCCGTCTACCGCAGCACACTTGGGATTGCCTACAGGAGATCTATATGATCCGGAAGCGAATATCTCTGCCGCGTCAAGATACTTAATAGAATTATCTAATAAGTTACGTGATGTTCGAGACCCAATGGAGCGTACTTATTTTGTTCTGGCTTGCTATAATGGTGGTTATAATCATGTACGTGATGCAATGGCCTTGACAAATAAAAGCGGTAGGGATCAGTATCGCTGGGCTGATGTTTCATACTATATTTTACAGTTGTGCAACGCCCGATATTATAATGATCCAATTGTTAAGCATGGATATATGAGAGGAACAGAAACAGTAGATTATGTAGATAGGATACGTCAGCGTTGGGCGCAATATAGGGGAGTGGCCCGTCCTGGTAGTTTTAGAGGAGGTTCACACCATATTCCATCTTTTAACAGCGATTATATGACACCCCATCGGGCAAAGAAACATTACAGATTTCATGTATAATGATTAATCACTAATTTGAAGTTATTTCTTTACAAATTTGATTACAGCATCATTAGCCTTAAGTAGGTATATGCCAGTATTCAACTTATTTATTTTCAAATCAGCACGAGCCGCTATTGCTATCGTTCGCATCATAATTTTTCCATAAATGTCATATATGAAGAGATTTTGGTTCGGATTCAAACCGTCTATGATCAAATCGCTCCCCTGAAATCCGGCAATAGAAAAAATCTTAATATCATTGATGTTTATTGAATCTGAAATATCCATTATAACTTTTGATGCTTCACGAGATGTACTACCGTCACTCCAATGAAAAAAAATCTTATCACCATCAAATGTTATTTGATTTACCTTCTTATCAATATTTTTCCCATTAATGGTAATATTATGATAATTATTTTCTGCCAATACGCACAAAGGACATGACAGGAGGAAATATAAAATTATTGATTTAAGATGCATAATGTAACAATTTCATTATAAGATTCTCGTTGCAAATATAAAGAAAAATACTATATAAATCATCATGGCATAATTAAAAAAACTAAAATTCCTATCAATTTAGCAGTAAAATTAAAAATATATACAATATTTCTATATATTTATTGTACGTTTATATTTAATGAGTACATTTGTACGAAAATTTAATCAACGTCTTTAATAGACAAATGTATATTTAACCATTTATAAAAACAAAATTAATAAACCTATGACAAGCGTCTTCAAGTTTTTTAGGCGCATATCTTTAGTATTTATCTAAAATACAAGCATCATGCATGTTACTATGATTAACGAACATATAGAGGACGGTCGACTCGATTCCTTCCCGAATCTATATTTCGCAGTGCCCACCGACAGATTTCGGAGGAGACGACATGGGTGGACACCTGTAGTCGTGATGATTACAGCGGTTGTGGTATAACAGCATGATGCTTTCTATAAATAATTATTTGTCTTTTCACAAAAGGGTTTGTGCTAAATAGAAGGCAGTTTCATAGCGTGTATCATACAAATACATGGATGATATGATTCCTTAACCATATTCTGAACTATAATACTTATTACGCTAAAGATCTCTCTGAACTGCTTTCTGATAAAAAGAGCTTTGAGTATATTTGAAAATAGTGATTTTCAAAAGATTTATATGAAAAATGAAGAAAACTTTCATATAAACACAAGACTTTGAGTTCCTCATGCTTTTATTTAGATATTTCTGATGTAGCTTGTTGGTATACAACTTTAGCAATATCTGCTATGATTTTATAATTATTCTCTTTACTTTCTTTCGATTTCATAATAAATATGGCATACAGTATTGTGTGATTATCGGGTATCTGCATTACTCCAATATCGTTTACCACATAGCTACCAGGGAAAAAGGCAGAGCCCGTCTTATGAGCTACGATAACATCTTGAGGAATCTCAGTTTTCACCGAACCAGTTGATGTCTCTGTCATTGTCTTAAACAAAAAGTCTCTCGAATCTGACAATAATATCTTTTTCTCATGAAATAATCTTAGCAATTGAATGGCACAAGTCGGCGTTGTCCAATTATAGAATTGAGCAGAAGGAGTAATATGTTGTTCTGCTTCTGTCTTTTTTATTTTCATTTCTGTAAGGCCAAGAGAACTGATATAACTATTAACAGTTGATGTTCCACCTAACAGATGTATGAGAATATCACATCCATTATTGTCGCTTTGTGAAATCGTATAACGAATGATTTCAGACAGAGGCATTTTAATATTGCCTTCAGGATATCTGTCACGAATTGGACTCCATGTTCCAGGGAGCAGGTCTTTGGCTGTGATGAAAATGGAATCATTCAGACTCATCTTTCCTTTATCTACCTTAGTCAAAATATTTAGTGCGATGGGAAATTTAAAAACGCTTTGCATCGGAAAATGTTTATCACCGTTAATATTCAGTGTATTTCCAGTCTGAGTATCATAAATTGCAACACCTATTGTTGCATGTTTCCCTTTAATTATTTTGTTTATTCCTTTTCTGATACCATCTGTTTGTGCAAACGTGAAAGAAGAAACAAAAAGGAATATGAGATAAGAAATTATTCTTTTCATCTTGTTTTATTTTGATTGATTCGTCTGATTATCTATTCTATGCAACGGCTACTACACCATGTGCAAAGATACAAATAATATTAACTCGGCACAAATAATTTACAAAAAAGCATCATCTTATATGGTAATATAATTCTGCTTTACCTTTAAATATCTCGTAACTAATTGACTGATAGCATATGTGGCTGAAGGGTAATTGTACGACTTATCTAATAAAATGTCTGAGGGCTTTGCATATTTTATGGCCTTCACTTTACGGAATATTTTTATAAATAAAATACCACCATGCCACTTTACGCTGTATATTACTGATATTTAACACATTATCCAGTGCAAGTCGTAAATTAATATGCCACCAAACGCCACTGAAATACCCCTTGATGTTAAGAGCTATACTTTTGCATCTTCAAAGCTAAGCCCTAACAATGCAAAAGCTATTCTTTGACAATGCAATAGATATACTCCGACAAAGTAAAAGCTATACTCTGACAAATAGTATATAAGTCTTATTAGTTATTAGTGACATTTTGGTGGCATTTGGTGGCATATACATTTCACGTAAGTGCCTGATACAGAGGATCTGTGGTATTGTGACAGTGTTTACAAAAAATATATTGCGAAGTTCACTTTGCTATAATTACCTTCTTGATGACCTGAAACCATCTAAATTATCGTATTTGCGTTTCATCATCCTAACATATATATTTTTAAGCCATATTTTATGTATGGCAATAAAAATAATGCCAATTATCAGCATCATAAAATTAGCAGGTATATCTCCAAATAAAGCATGTACAATTGAATAAGAAATTGTTGGAACTAAGAATACTAAAATGTTAACGACCATAGGTATATAGTTACTTTCAATTCCACCTTTAGATATAAGATTATTGTTGAGTGGTATAGTATTTTTGTTGTATACTGCCATCTGAAAGAAAAGAAAATAACATAAACCCGCAGTGAATAACATTATCGAAATCAGCTCAAAAAGAGTTGACTTACCTGTAAAAACTGTTGGAAGAAGTAAAACAAAAGGCAAAACTAGCAATGCTGAATAAAAATAATATTTTGCTGTAAGTAAAGCTAAAATGTTTTCTTTATGTACAAGTAAACCATCTATGTAATTTCCTTCTATTCCCATAATTTTCACAATAAGCATAGCACCTATAATTGAAAAATTATAGAACATCCAAAAGAAAGTCATGCTTGAACCATATGTGCTCGTAAATGATATTATCATGCTGAACATTAAGATAACAGCTATTGCTGAAATAAATGATTTACGCAACTTCTTATTGCGCATAATACTCTTGACTTCTAGCTTAATGAATTCGCCGGTTTGTCCATATCTATCAAAAAAGTTGAAGTTACTTACATTTTTTAATGCTTTCGTTTTTTCCTTTCCGAGTTCTTTCCATGTATATACATATTGCAATCTGCGATTAATTAAAACTAATATAGCAAGTATTAATATAGCACACAAAAATACTATAATAGGGAATGATGTTATATAATTACTTATATGTGAATAGAATAAGCAGAATTTATCTATATTCAATTTGCCTGTTATGTACAGTGGCATATAAATTATTGCATATAAAATAGCCGGCATCCACCACCACCATATGTGATCATTAATAAGTGTACGCGATATAAGATACCATTGACTATTCGCCAATATCATAATATAATATACAAGCAGATAAGCTATTGCCACAAATATACCTTCACTGAATGTAACAGCCATTATTAGGTATGGTATAAGCAAAGCGAACCACACAATGTTTCCCCATGAAAGCAGAGACGATATAACGAAGCAATTTATGCATGAGTACCTGGGTACGGGCAAAAGGACATATGGCTTAACTAATTGGGCCGGTGTCTGCTGGGCGACAAATCTAAAAAGGAAATCTACTAATAGTATAAAAGGCATTATTCCGAAAAGGAGCTCTCCACCTGTAAATGACTTATCGTTATTAGCTGCGTAAGCCAATGATATTGAAATTAATATAAGGTATAAAGATGCAAACGCGCCCATTATATAGAGACCAATTTTAGCAGCCCTATTTTGTGACCAAATAGGGCTACGTCGTTCTGATAGTACTATATTTTTGCGCAATAATCTATACATACCATTTATTATTATCTGAGATCAATGACTTCTGCCTTAGGAAACTCTTTAGAATTAAAGCGAAACATCCCATCACTAAGATTTTTGTTACGAAAATTACTAATAGTAATTGTACTCCATGATTTGCCTTGACGCATTCTTATAACAGATGGTTGAAATGTACCCTTATTTACTGTTATATACATTTCCGGTATAGCACGTGGTGATGATGCTGTTAAATGTACAATATATTTTTCGCCAGAGGTTGTCATAGTATATTTATAACCATTATTGTACATATTGATGAAATTATAGGGATTAATTCTTTGAAGCTGTGCCTCATTAGGATTATTTACATTCACTTCATCGTTTTTCTTTACGTATGTCCATTCTGTCTTTCCGTCAAACCAGATGATGGCTTGAGGTGTGGATGCATGAAACTTTTTGCCCTTGATAGAAATTGTACCACTAACATTGCCGTATTTGTTTCCGGACATTGTGAAATTAGCACTTGCTCCACTACGTGAACCTATTACCTGTGCTGTTTTGTCCAAAACTTGTTTAGCTGTCTGGGCTGATGCTAATCCTGTAAAAGAAAATAGCATAATAATAATCAAATTGTTAATCTTAAAATTCATAATATATTTAATTAACGTCTTATTCCATTCAATAATTGTTCAAGGCTGTTCTCGTCTGTTATCATTACTTCTCTAGGCTTGCTACCTTGTGCAGCACCTACTATACCAGATTTTTCCAACTGGTCCATTAATCTTCCGGCACGGTTGTACCCTATAGAGAATTTTCTCTGTATAAGACTTGTTGATCCCTGCTGATTAAGAACAATAAGCCTTGCTGCCTCTTCGAAGAGAGGGTCTACATGTTGAAGATCCATCATTTCCGTACCTATACCATCTTCGTTAGGCGAATCGGGCTCTGGAAGTTCAAAAGGCGAAGGATATCCTTGTTGCTGAGCGATATACTTATTAATACGATCAACTTCAGGTGTATCGACAAAGGCACACTGCACGCGAACAGGTTCGTTACCACTTAAGAAAAGCATATCACCTCTACCTATAAGTTGATTTGCGCCTGGGCGGTCAAGTATAATTCTTGAGTCCATCATTGAACTTACCTTAAACGCCATACGACCAGGGAAGTTGGCTTTGATATTACCAGTTATTATTGTTGTGGTAGGACGTTGCGTGGCAATTACCATATGTATGCCTACAGCACGAGCCAATTGGGCAATACGAGCTATTGGCATTTCTATTTCCTTACCCGCTGTCATTATCAGATCACCGAACTCATCTATAATAACAACAATATATGGCATAAATTTATGTCCGTGTTCTGGATTCAACTGGCGATTTTTGAATTTCTCGTTATACTCTTCTACCTTACGTACACCGGCTAGTTTAAGAAGGTCATAGCGCTGATCCATTTCTTTGCATAGACTATTCAGAGTCTTTACAACTTTAGTTACATCTGTTATTATTGGTTCATCATCTTCTTCGGGTATTTTTGCAAGAAAATAATTTGCGATTGTACGATATATGCTGAATTCAACTTTCTTTGGGTCAATAAGGACAAACTTCAGTTCAGCAGGATGTTTCTTATATAATAAGGATGTTATAATAGCATTAAGGCCGACAGATTTACCCTGTCCAGTAGCACCAGCAACAAGGAGATGTGGTATTTTTGCTAAATCAACCATGAAAACCTCATTCGAAATTGTTTTACCCAAGGCAATAGGGAGTTTCATGTTTGTTTCTTGGAACTTCTTAGAGTTAAGGATACTTTCCATCGAAACAATGTTTGGTTTGGCATTTGGAACCTCTATACCTATGGTTCCCTTGCCAGGTATTGGAGCTATAATACGTATACCTAGGGCAGAAAGACTTAAAGCAATATCATCTTCAAGATTTCTTATTCTTGATATCCTTATTCCTTCTGCCGGAGTTACCTCATATAATGTTATTGTAGGACCGACTGTTGCACTGATAGTCCGAATTTCAACACCAAAACTTTTAAGAACCTCAACGATACGGTTCTTATTAGCTGTCTGTTCGGCCATATCAATATATGGCTTACCGTCATTCTCATATTTTTTAAGTAAATCAAGGGTGGGGTAATGATAATTTTCCAAATCTCTCTTTGGATCATATTTATCCATCGTTATACCTCCGACAACAATATTATTGTCTGCCTTTTCTTCTTCTTTACCTGTAATAATATTCATTTCTTTGCCGTCTGATATATTTAGTCTTTCACTAGAATGTGACACGGCAGGCTTAACACTTTCATTTTTATCAGACACAGGATTATCCAGAGTTACTATTTCTGCATCTGAGCCAACAAACTCTACTTTTTGAATGGCAGGATCATCAAAGACAGCAGGATCTTCTTCTGTTTTTATATTATTATCAGAATCATCTGTACCTTTTCTCGAATTATTAGTTATAGTAAAACCAACTTTTGTTATATATTTAACCGGATTAAGCATTTTCCTAACAACACTTATTGTTTCGTTTGTGAGATATGTTAGGAAGGCAAGAGCAGTGAATGCCAGCACAGCCGTAATACCAGGCGGGCCTATTAGATTCTCAATACATTGGCATACATACATACCATGATCACCTCCAGGATTAAAAAAACTGTCTACAAAGATAGGTGATATAAATTTTGCCAATGTTATAGAACTCCATATCATAACTATCATTGTACAGAAAAACCATTTCCAGAGATTAACCGAATATGCTCCCATCTTTTTTAAAGATACGAATATCAGGAATATTGGAATAAGAAAAGCGGGGATTCCAAAACATCTCTTAATCAAGAAAAACGCTGTATAGGCACCAATAGATCCACAATAATTCTGGAATTCTCTTGTTGCATTAAGTAACTCGCTTCCTCGAGGATTTTCCAATAGACTCTGATCGGCTGCTCCTGTACTAAAATATGACACAAATGAGCATATCATCAGTATCGAGATAGCTAACAGAATAACTCCGAAAAGGAACACTGCCTTCTCGTTTTGGAACATATTTTTAAAACCTATAGCCTCACTAAACGAGAGAGGTTTGCGTTCGGTTTTTTTCTTTCTCATTTAAAATTCATGTTTTTACGAATGCAAAGATACACATTTAATTTAGATTTTAAATTATATGGCTTAATATTTTATGCCAATTTTTAATATTTCATTGCTTTAATTATATAATGTACGTCTTTGACTGTTTATCATAGGTTCGTGATTAATTTGCACATCAAACGTAATATCTTTTAATATGCACTGATTTTGAGAATTTCACTTTATTCTATATTATAGATTCTAAGTAATAATGGAGGAGTTGCATCTGCAATGGATAATGAAAAATTTGTATAAACTAAACGATATATTGCTTTTTTTTTGTACTTTTGCATCCGACTTATTAAGTCAACTATATTTTTATGGTTCAAACGTAATAGAAAGAGATGAAGAAAACAATATATAATAAGTTTGATAAAAAAGACATCAAATCTCTTCCACGGATTCTTTTCAGTGGAAGAATTATCACTATAATAACTCCCGGAGAGACTGAAAAAGCGGTAGAATATCTAATGTCTCAACCTATTTTGGGGATAGACACAGAAACAAGACCTTCATTTAAAAAAGGCGTAACTTATCAAGTATCTCTGTTACAAGTATCTACAATAGATACATGCTTCCTTTTTAGACTCAACATGATAGGAATGACTCCTGCAATAATAAGATTATTGGAATCTCGAAATGTGCCCAAAATTGGATTATCTCTCAACGATGACGTAATGGCACTGAACAAAAGAGCTAAATTTACACCGGGGGCTTTCTATGATCTGCAGAAACATGTCAAAGAAATAGGTATTGAAGATCTCAGTTTGCAGAAATTATATGCAAATCTCTTCAATGAGAAGATTAGCAAAGCCCAAAGGTTGACAAACTGGGATAGTGAGATTCTAAATGATAAACAAAAACTTTATGCGGCAACAGATGCTTGGGCTTGCATAATGATATATAAAGAGTTACAACGTTTAGAGATTACTGATGATTATGAACTTGTGATTGTACCTGAAGTTGTTAAAGAGACCATAGCTGAATAGAAAAATAAAAAACAATATGTATAAGCAGATATATCTAAAAAGAGGTAAGGAAGAAAGTCTTAATCGTTTTCATCCTTGGATTTTTTCTGGCGCCATACAGCATCTCGATGATGGCATAGAAGAGGGTGAAACAGTACGAGTTATTACTTCAAATGGCAGTTTTATAGCTGTAGGACATTTCCAGCAGGGATCAATAACTGTTCGCGTATTGTCTTTCCATGACATTATAATAGACAATGATTTTTGGTTCTCACGCATAAAATCAGCTTTTGATATGCGCAAGTCTATTGGTGTTGCAGATGATCCTAATAACAATACATACAGACTGATACATGGTGAGGGAGACAATCTTCCTGGTTTGATAATAGATATCTATGGAGAAACTGCAGTAATGCAAGCACACAGTATTGGTATGCATCTATGCAGAAAAGAAGTTGCCGAACAATTAGTTAAAGTTATGGAAGGCAGAATAAAAAATGTATTCTATAAGAGTGAGACAACACTCCCTTTCATGGATCCGGAAAACGGTTTCCTTTATGGTGGCAGTGAAGACAATACAGCAATAGAAAACGGATTAAAATTTCATGTAGACTGGCTAAAAGGTCAGAAAACTGGTTTCTTTGTAGATCAGCGTGAGAATCGCAGTTTGTTAGAACATTATTCAAAAAGGAAATCTGTATTAAACATGTTCTGCTATACAGGTGGATTTTCGTTCTATGCAATGCGTGGAGGTGCAAAATTAGTACATTCAGTTGACAGCAGTGCAAAAGCAATAGACCTTACCAACAAAAATGTAGAACTAAACTTCCCCGGTGATAATCGTCATGAGTCATTTTGTGAGGATGCATTCAAGTTCCTAGATGGAGCACCTGATACTTATGATCTTATAATACTAGATCCACCTGCATTTGCCAAGCATAGATCGTCATTACGAAATGCTCTTAAAGGTTATACCAGACTTAATCTTAAGGCATTTGAGAAAATCAAACATGGAGGCATTCTCTTTACGTTTAGTTGTTCTCAGGTTGTTACAAAAGACAACTTCCGCAATGCTGTTTTCACCGCAGCCGCAATGACTGGCCGCAAGGTTAGAATATTGCATCAGTTACATCAACCGGCCGACCATCCTATAAACATATATCATCCTGAGGGTGAATATCTTAAAGGTCTCGTCTTGTACGTTGAATAGTACAAAAGTCCTTAAAAATAGAAAAAATATTCATAAGTTATTGTATAATAATAGAAAAAGGTGTATTTTTGTCACTTAATCTATTAACATTATAATAACTTATGAAGAAACAAATTATATTTTTTGTGTTCGAATTCTTATCTGTTGTATCCGTAAATGCGCAGATAAATATTGATATTGATCCTTCTCAAAAAGGCATCGAAATCAGTAAAATGCTTAATGGTCTTTTCTTTGAAGACATAAATCATGCAGCTGATGGAGGGCTTTATGCCGAACTAATTAGAAATCGTTCTTTTGAAGATAATGATACAATAGCTGAAAATTGGCGCTCATATGATACTGCTGGTGCAAGCGCTAAGATGGAACTGATAAGCAACAAAATGCTTAATGATAAGCACAAGCACGCATTAGAGGTAAAGTTCGTCGCATCTCCGAAGGCATTGTCGGGAATATCTAATGGGGGATACTGGGGGATAAATGCAGTACAAGGCCGTACATATAAACTTTCATTTTGGGCAAAAGGCAAACTTAAGGGAACTTTAAAAGTCGCTTTAATGGACCAGAATGGTGTTGTTTCTTATGCAGAGGCAGTCATTGATAAGAAAATTTCAAAAAAGTGGGATAAATATACAACTACAATAATATCTAACGGTAACGATAATAATGCGCGCCTTTATATATTAGCAAATGGTTGTGGAACTGTCGATTTTGATGTAGTATCATTATTTCCTCCTACATTTAAAAATAGAGAAAATGGTTGTCGACCTGATTTAGCCCAATTATTGTATAATATTCACCCAAAGTTTATGCGTTTCCCAGGAGGATGCTTCGTTGAGGGACAAGATAATTCTGATAATGCATTTCATTGGGAGAGGACTATTGGGCCTATAGAAGAAAGGCCTGGGCATATTAATCGCAATTGGGGATATCGCACGACAGATGGAATGGGATTTCATGAATTTCTTCAGTTGGCAGAAGATATCAATGCCAAGCCTCTTTATGTTGTGAATATTGGACTTTGGCATGGAGGAATGACCCCAATTGATTCAATTAAACCTTGGATAGATGAGTGTATGAATGCATTGGAATACGCTAACGGCGATGTTTCTACCAAATATGGTAAAATACGTGCTGAAAATGGACATCCGGCTCCATTTAATATCGAATACCTTGAAATTGGGAATGAAAATAACCAGCCTGATCAGAGTATCAAAAGTCAGAGCGATCATTACTACGAAAGATTCAAAAAGTTTAAGGAAGCCGTATTAGCAAAATACCCTAAAATGCATCTTATCGGTAATGTCGCTGCTTGGGGTACAGACGATCCTAAATGGGATAATGCAGAAGCTGCTGAACTTCTTGATGAGCACTATTATAGAAATCCTGCATGGTTTACCAATAATTTTAACAAATATGACTTTTATTCGCGTGGTGGTTCTAAAATTTATTGTGGGGAATACGCTGTCACTCAAGGCTTTGGAAGGGTAGGGAACCTTAATGCTGCTTTAGGAGAAGCTGTTTATATGATGGGAATGGAAAATAATTCAGACGTAGTTGAGATGAACAGTTACGCACCTATATTTGTTAATGAAAATAATGTTGCATGGCAACCTGATATGATAAGGTACAATTCAAGCAAAGTAATGTGCACACCATCATATTATGTGCAGAAATTAATGGCATCAAATATAGGAACAAGAATCGTAAATATCATTAAATCAAACCCTTACAAAAACGTAGAGGTTTTAGAGCCAAAGCCTCAATCATATCAAGTAGGTGTAGGTACATGGGGAACTCAATCATCATTTGATAATCTTAAAGTAGAATCAAGCCAGACTCAATTTAGTGATGCATGCGATAATACATCGGACTTTAAGTCAGTAAATGGTGAATGGAAATCAGATAATGGTGTTTTGATACAGAAATCTAATAAAGAATCTTGTGTTGAGATTCTAGACAGACAGATATCAGGAAGTAAATATACATACACATTAAGGGCAAGAAAAGATGCTGGTAATGAAGGATTTCTAGTTCTTTTTAATTATCAAGATCCTCAAAACTATTGTTGGTTTAATCTTGGTGGTTGGGGAAATACATTAAATGGACTAGAACAAATTGTGAATGGTGGTAAATCTCAAGTAGCTACAGTTCCAGGGAACATAGAAAAAGGGCGATGGTATGATATTAAGATTGAGGTTGATGGTGATAGCGCAAAATGTTACATTGATAAAAATAATATTTTAAATGCAAAATTACGTAAGAACACAAGTCCTGGTGTCTTTTCAAATGCTTCAATAGATGATAATACAGGAGAAATATTTGTAAAAATCGTAAATACAAGTTCTGTAAATACTACTGCAAAGTTGAATATCAAAAACTATGATATAAAGGAAGCAAGAGTAACAAGATTGACATCAACGAGTGGAAATGATGAAAACACATTTGATAATCCAACGAAAGTATATCCAGTTGAAGAAACCTTATCTCCATCAAAAGACAATGTCATACTTGATGTTCCTTCATATTCACTTAATATAATACGAATTGAAAAATAATAAATATGACTCGCAAGAAAAAAAGAAACTTCAGATTAGTGAAGTTTCTTTTTTTGACCTTTAGCAGAATTACTCATAGATTCTTCTGCTGCGTACTTGGCCTCGTGTTTACCTGCTTTAGCCTTTTTGGGCTTTTTGTTTCCAGCTGCTCCCATATTATTAAGTTTTTATTAATATTTTTTCGTGATGCAAAAGTATAACATATGTATGAAACATCCAAATTTTTAAACTAGTTTAAACTAGTACAAATTCAACATAATCAATATTATGATAAATAAGATAAATTATCCCACTTTTCAAGATATTTTCTGCTATTAAATAATTTTAGAACTAATATTCCATAAAGATACTAAATATTTAGTTAAATTACGCCCAAAACGGGCTCATTTGTGTTAAAATGCGCCCTATATATAGAGGGTCTACTCAAATAAGACCAAATTAAGGTAAAATGCTTAAGAGTAATATTAAGATTTAAGGTATTAAAGATGAGACAATTAAAAATTCAGAAGAGTATTACGAACCGTTCGAGCGAGGCTTTGGACAAGTACCTAGTTGAAATTGGACGTGCTCCATTAATTTCTATTGATGAAGAAATTGATTTGGCGCAACAAATTAAAAAAGGCGGCCGCACTGGAGAAAAAGCCAAAGATAAGTTGGTTACTGCGAACTTACGTTTTGTTGTTTCTGTAGCAAAACAATATCAGCACCAGGGGTTGACATTGACAGACTTGATAGATGAAGGTAATATTGGACTAATTAAAGCTGCACAAAAATTCGACGAGACACGTGGTTTTAAATTCATCTCATATGCAGTTTGGTGGATAAGACAGAGTATTCTTCAAGCTATTGCAGAACAGAGTCGTATTGTTCGTCTTCCATTAAATCAGGTTGGTTCACTCAATAAAATTAATCATGAGATCAATAAATTCGAGCAAGAAAACCAGAGGCGTCCTTCTGTATCAGAATTGTCAGATGCAACAAAACTAGATGAAGATAAGATCGGACAGTCTCTAATGGCTGATGGTCATCATGTTTCTATTGATGCACCTTTTCAGGATGGTGAAGATAACTGTATGTTAGATGTTATGGCAGGAGGTGATGATAGCCGTACAGACCGCCAAGTAGACCACGAGTCAATGGCTCAAGAACTTAATTCTGTTCTTTCAAAAGTATTAAAAGATCGTGAGATTACAATAATAAGAGAATGTTTTGGCATTGGTTGTCACGAAAAAGGGCTTGAAGAAATAGGCGACCAATTAGGTCTTACGCGTGAGCGTGTACGCCAAATAAGAGAAAAAAGTATCACAAAGCTACGTGACAGTGGTAATGCAAAAATTCTAGTCAAGTATTTAGGGTAGAAACCGCATAAAAACTTTAAGAAAGCAAACATAGTTACAAAAGACAAGAAACTTCGTTTTTTATTTTGTTCTAGTTTTCGTTTTCACTATCTTTGCATAAATGAAAGAAAACTGGCATCATAAAACATTATATGCGATGCTGGGTATGATTTTTCTCATGCCCAGCATCACTTTTTCTCATGAACGTCCTGACACTGCGTTCATTAGACGTATGTTCAGTTATTCAAAAACAATAAGCAAAAATACAAATGGACTTAAGACAAATATATACCTAAAATATCGTATTCATACCGATAAAAGAAATTTCACATTGTTTTGTGTACCAACAATGTATGAGATTGCAAAAGGTAACCGTGAATATTTTGGTGAAACATACAGTACAATATCATTTAATAAAATAAATGATTATAAAGAACTTGAATATATAAGTACGGGGACTATTCCACATAATAGGAAAACCTTCCCTACTCTTCTAGGATATCTAACACCAAGTATATATGAAAATACATTATTCAAAAATCAAATATTATCTCCATTTGAAAAATCAAATCACAAATATTACAAATATAATGTGACATTTTTATTAAATGGAAAAGTAAAGATAAGTTATAAACCGCGTGTATATAGCACACAATTAGTTCATGGTTGGGCTTTAGCAGATTATTCAACAGGAAGAATCATAACTGCAGAGATAGATGGAGAATATGACATGGTTGCTTTTGCTGTTAATTTAGAGATGGGAAAAGAAGGGATAATGTCTTTACTACCTAAAAAATGTGATCTCCATGTGCAGTTTAAATTTCTTGGAAATAAAATACAGTCTTGGTTAAAATGTTCATTATGTGATCCGATATTACTACCTAGTAACATTTTGGATTCACATAGTCGTAAAACGATGACACTGTTACGTCCGGAACCTCTTACAGAGCATGAAAACAATATATATAGTAATTTTGACTCTATCAATGCTGTAAAAGATAGCACTCAAAGGAATAAAAAGAGTTATACAAAAAAAACTTCTGAAATATGGAATACATTAGGAGAAAACCTTGTAAACAGACTTGGAACTGATTTTGGTGATAATGAAAAAGGCTCTTTTCAAACATCACCGATATTCAACCCTTTATATATGAGTTATTCACAAAGGAAAGGCTTAACATATAGATTTGATGTAAATATAAATTATGATTTCAACAGTAATAGTAATATAGCCTTAAACATAAAAACAGGTTTACTATTAAAACTACGCCAATTCTTCGTTGATTTTCCGCTTAAACTAGGGTACAATAATCGGAAACATGCTTTTACTCAATTTACAGTAGGTACAGGTAATAGAATCACAAATTCCAGTATACTTGATGAAATAAAGCAAGGCAAACCTGACTCTATTAATTTTGACAAGATGAATCTTGATTATTTCAAGGACTTCTATATGAAATTGGAAAACAACTATGACATATCTGATTATTTAACTATTAATGCCGGAATAGTTTTCCACCGCAGGTCAGCTGTAGACAAGTCCGGATTTGAAAAAAATAATCGTCCATCTGTATATAAAGCTTTCGCCCCAGCTTTAAGATTAGTATATCGCCCTTTTAAGTGGAATGGACCTGTCATTACAGCAGACTACGAAAAATGTTTAGATAAACTAATGGGGTCAGACATGAGTTATGAAAGGTGGGAATTTAATGCATCAATGAAGAAAAATTTTAAAAGGATGTGTGTATTGTCAGTAAGGTTTGGTGGTGGCTTTTATACAGCAAAGAGTGATAAAACATACTTTTTAGACTATACTAATTTCAGAGAGAATAATTTAATCGGCGGATGGAATGATGACTGGACAGGCGATTTCCAGTTATTAAATAGTAATTGGTACAATGCGTCAAGTTATTATGTACGAAATAACATAACCTATGAGCGTCCACTGCTTATTGCGACATGGATTCCAATAATAGGCCATTATATAGAAAACGAACGTATATACATGAATACACTATTTGTTAATCATCTTAATCCATATATAGAATATGGATATGGTTTTACTAACAGTTTCTTTTCATTAGGAGCTTTTGTTGGAACCATAAATGGAAAATACGATGGATTCGGATGTCGTTTTACATTTGAATTGTTTAGTAAATGGTAATTAAAGAAAAATATTTATATGCAAAAACCACTAACTGTATACAAAGCAAGTGCTGGAAGCGGAAAGACTTTCACTCTTGCAACAGAATATATTAAACTTTTGATTGAGAACCCACAGAGTTATAGTAAAATACTTGCTGTTACGTTTACAAACAAAGCAACAGAAGAGATGAAAATGCGTATACTTAGTCATTTATATGGCATATGGAAAGATTTGCCAGACTCTAAAGTATACAAGTCTGTAGTAATGAAGTCTTTGGATAATGTATCAGAAAAATATGTGTCGGATCAGGCTGGGAAAGCGCTATCTCTCCTACTCCATAATTTCAATTATTTCCGTGTTGAAACTATTGATTCCTTTTTTCAGTGCGTACTTCGCAACCTTGCAAGAGAATTGGATTTAACGCCAAATTTACGCATTGGACTCAATGATTATCAAGTAGAAGAACAAGCTGTTGATTCTATTCTTGAAAATTTAGATAATAGTAGCGAAATGCTACAATGGTTATTTTCTTATATAATGGAAAATATATCTGATGATAAGACATGGAATGTTATTTGGCAAATAAAAAAATTCGGAAAGACTATATTTAGAGATTATTATAAAGATGAAAGTAAGAATCTAAACATAAGACTCTCTGATAAAAATTTTCTAGACAACTATATTCGTCAGATAAGAGAAATAAGAGATAAAGCTAAAGACACTATGACAATGTATGCAGAGTCATTCTTTGATGCTTTAGATAATGAGGGACTTAAAGTGGAAAATCTTAAGGGAGGTTCTCGTGGCATTTCGAGTTACTTCAATAAACTAAAAAGTGACGATTTTAGCGACGATAAATGTATTAATGTAACGATGGCTGCTCATTTGGAGAATCCTGCTAATTGGATTAAAAAGAGCACTAAGGATGGCCGTAATATTCTCAACATTGTGGAATCTACTCTATATCCTGTATTGAAATGTGCAGAAAATGTTCGTTCTGAACAATGGAAGCTTTACAAGTCAGCTTCGGCCACATTACGACACATAAGTCAACTTAGGCTTTTGAATGTTATAGAAAAGAAGGTTAGAGAAATAAACGATGAAGCCGGTCGATTTTTGTTAAGTGACACCCAACAGTTATTACATGAACTAATTGATGATAGTGATTCTCCTTTTATATTTGAGAAAATAGGTGCAAAGCTTGAACATATAATGATTGATGAATTTCAGGATACGAGCATTGTGCAGTGGCAAAACTTTAAAATATTATTATATGAATGTATGAGTCATGACAATAAGAACCTTATCGTAGGCGATGTAAAACAAAGTATATATCGATGGCGTTCTGGTGATTGGCGATTACTAAATAATATAGATAAACAGTTTAACGGTAAACAGTTGGACGTACTAAGTCTATCTACAAATTATCGTTCTCAACGCAATATAATACAATTTAACAACTATTTCTTTGGGTCTGCAACGGCTATACAATGTCGTGAATTATCTGAAAAAGGAAATACAAAGGAAGCTGAGCAACTAGAACGGGCTTATTCTGATGTAATTCAATCTATACCTGATAATAAGGCGATTGCAGGACTTGTTAGGATAACTATGTTGTCTACAGATAATTATGAAGATAAAATGCTTTGTGAGACACTTGATACAATCAAATATTTAATAAGCAAAGATATTGATGCTTCAAAGATAGCTGTTCTTTTAAGGAAAAATGGGAATATTGTAAAGACTGCAAATTACTTATCTGAACATTTAGAAGGAGTTAAGATTGTTTCTGATGAAGCTTTTCGCCTAGATGCTTCTATTTCTGTATTGATTCTTGTTCAATCATTGCAGTTACTTGCACATCCAGAAGATCGCTTAGCAAAGTCATTTTTAGTTAAAGCTTTCCAAAAACAGATATTGTGTAATGAGCTATCTGACAATGAGATATTTGTATCTGATAAAGCGATGGGTGAATTATTGCCGGAGTCTTTTATACTTAATTTTGAAAAACTCAAAACCATTTCGTTATACGACCTTGTAGAGCAATTATATAAAATATTCTCTTTAGACAAATTGCCTGGACAGAGCGCATATATCTGTACCTTTTTCGACCAAATAAGTTCTTTTGTATCTGAAAGTAGTACAGATATTGATGATTTTCTAGAAGAATGGAATAATTCCATCTGTTCAAAAACAATACAAAGTGATGAATTGGACGGTATACGTTTAATTACAATACACAAAAGCAAAGGACTTGAGTATGATAATGTAATAGTGCCTTTTTGCGACTGGAACCTTGATAGCAGAGATACAATATGGTGTGAACCAAATATAGAACCATTCTCACAACTCCCTATTGTCCCCATTGATTGTAGTGCAAAAAACATGGTGGGTACTATATATGAAAAAGATTATATTAACGAAAGCCTTCAAAACACTGTAGACAATCTAAATTTATTATATGTAGCTTTCACAAGAGCTAAAAACAATCTTTTCGTAATTGGTAAAAAAGATACATATGCTAATAATCGTTCTCAACTTATTCAAGCCACTTTAGAAAGTCTAATTAATAGTATGCCTGGTTGTACCATTAAAAATAATTATAATGGTGATAATCTATTGTTTGAATACGGTTCTATATGTATAAAAGAAATGATAGTTGGCAATACTTCAAAAAATGTTTTTTTGCAAGAAACCAAACCAGAAAGTATAGAAATTAAGTCATTTGATAATCCTGTCGGATTCAGACAAAGTAATAAAAGTATTGAATTTATCGAAAATGAAGAAGATGATGAAGAATTTTCACAAAACAATTATATTCAGATAGGTAATATTCTACACCATTTATTTTCAACAATACGAAATATTAATGATATAGATCCAGTGCTTCATCAATTTCAATCAGAAGGTTTGCTTTACGATGAGAGTATTACAAAAGACAAATTATCTAAAATGATAGGTCTTAGACTTAAAGATAAACGTGTAGAAGATTGGTTCTCGCCACACTGGACTGTTTTTAATGAATGTTCTATAATAAGTGTGGATAAAGAAACCAACGAAATAATTGAAAAACGTCCAGATAGAGTAATAACAGATGGTAAACAGATTATTGTGATTGATTTCAAGTTCGGTAAACAGAATTATAAATACCAATATCAAGTAAAAGAATATATGAATCTTCTTGTTGGCATGGGATACAAAAGTATCAAAGGATATATTTGGTACGTATATAGTAATCAAATAAACGAAATAGAGTTATGAAAAAAACATTTTTGCAATATACAGCTGAAAGTCTTTTAGAAAAATTCAATTGCGATTTGTCTGGGGTAACAGTAGTTTTTCCAAACAAGAGAGCCTCACTATTCTTTAATGAATATTTAGCGAGAGCCGCTAAACGCCCTATTTGGAGCCCATCTTATATTACTATCAGTGAACTATTTCGTCAACATTCTAAACTTACGGTTGGCGACCCTATTAAATTAATTTGTGATTTACACAAGAGCTTTGTACGCCAAACAGGAATTGATGAAACTTTAGATAGATTCTATGGCTGGGGTCAATTACTTTTGGCTGATTTTGATGATATAGATAAAAATATGGCCGATGCCGACAAGGTCTTCCAGAATCTATCTGATTATCATAATTTCGATAATATTGATTATCTTAGTGATGAACAGATAAAAGTCCTCCATAAATTTTTCGAAAACTTTGATGAGACACACAATAGCAAACTAAAAGATAAGTTTTTAAAATTATGGAGCAGATTGAGGAACATTTATGAAGACTATAATTTACAATTAACTAATCAAGGAATTGCATATGAAGGTGCATTGTATCGTAAGGTAGTACAAGACAACACGACAGATTTTGACTGTCGCTGTTATGTCTTTGTTGGTTTCAATGTCCTCCAAAAGGTTGAAACTATGCTATTTGATCATCTTATAAAAGAAAAAAAGGCTTTGTTCTATTGGGATTTCGACAAATATTATCTTAATGACAAAAGTGAAGCAGGACATTACGTTAAACAATACTTAAAGAGATATCCAAATGAATTAGATTATGATGACGATAATATTTATAATAATTTCTCAAACAAAAAAGATATAACTTATATTAGCGTACCAACAGAAAATATACAGGCACGTTATATTACAAAATGGCTACGTTCAAATAATCGCATTGAAGCAGGACGTAATACAGCTATAGTACTTTGTGATGAAAGCCTTTTACAGGGCGTAATTCATTGTTTACCACCCGAAGCTGATAAAGTTAATATAACTATAGGATACCCGTTGTCTCAGTCTCCTGTATATTCATTCGTATGTAAATTAATAAAATTACAGACTTCTGGCTACTCTAACAATGATGGTAGGTTCCGCCTTAATTATGTAAAATCATTACTTAAACATCCTTATGCTAATTATGTTTCAGAGAACTGTACTACTTTATTAAATAGCATAAACGAGAATAAAATATCGTATTTATATTTAAGTCAATTATGTATTGATGAAAATTTCACAATGCTATTTGGAATGTCACATGAGAAAGGAACTACACGTGAATTTCTTTGCGAATTATCGCACTGGATACTGATTGTTCTAAAACACATAGCAAAACAAAAAGTAGACAATGCACTATTATTTCAAGAATCTGTATTCCGTACATATACGATTATTAACAGATTGGTAAACCTTATTGAGAGTGATGACTTGGATGTAGATATAAACACATATGAGAGACTCTTGGGACAGATAATCAGCTCAAGCAACATTCCATTCCACGGAGAACCAGCCATTGGAGTTCAGATAATGGGTTTATTGGAAACTCGAAATTTAGATTTTGATCACGTTCTGTTAATATCATGTAATGAGGGCAATATGCCTAAAGGTGTAAATGACTCATCTTTCATACCATATAGCATACGAAAATCTTATGGACTAACTGTAATAGACAATAAAGTAGCTATCTATGCATATTATTTTCATCGCCTTCTACAAAGAGCTGATGATATTACAATTACTTATAATAACTCTACTGAAAATGGAAAAACAGGAGAGATGAGTCGTTTCATGCTTCAAATGATGGTTGAAGGTAATCATAATATATTATATAAGACCCTACGTACAGGACAGTCTAACATTAAAAGAAATGTTGACAATATAGAAAAGACAGACGCTGTATACAAAATATTATGCGACCGCTTTTCTGGCGACAATCTGCTTACACCAACAGCTATCAATAAATATATGAGATGTCAATTGCAATTTTATTATAACTACATTGCGGGTATAAAAGAACCTGAAGAAAATGATGAAGATAAGATTGACAATAGAATTTTTGGAAATATATTTCATGATTCAGTGGAGTATATCTATAAAAGATTGCAAATTAATAATGGTGAAGTAAGAAAAGGTGATATAGAAGCTTTGCTGAAGAATAAATTTGAGATAGAGATAATTGTTGATAAGATATTTGCTAAAGATTTGTTTAATGCAAAAGACAATAGTACTTTTAAGCCTCAATATAATGGCATACAATTAATCAACCGTGAAGTGATTATTAAGTACATAAATCAATTGTTGGAAATAGATATGAAATTAGCTCCATTTACAATATTAGGAGTAGAAAAGGAAGTGAAAAAAGATATGAGTATAGGTAATTTAAATATTAAGATTGGGGGGCGTATTGATAGATTAGACATAATTAGAGACGATGAGGGAGAGCGTATAAGGGTTGTGGATTATAAGACTGGCTCGTATTTGCCATATCCACTAAAAGGAGTTGATGAAATTTTTGACCCAAAAAAGATACAAAATCATAATGATTATTACTTACAGACATTTCTTTATTCATTGTTGGTTCATGATTCGCAGGAGTATAATACAGAAGATCTACCTGTTAGTCCTGCGCTGCTCTATATACAGCATTCTGGAGTTCAGAATTATGACCCTACCCTATGCTTTGGAAAAGAAAAAATAGTCAATGTAGCTAGCTATAGAAACAGTTATATGACAAATTTACTCCATGTAATAAATAAAATATTTGATAAATCAGACATGTTTGAGCCTACTAATGATGAAAATATTTGTTCTACGTGTCCTTATGCTAATATGTGTGGAATTTAGACAGGCTCAAAAAACGGTATATTTATTTTGAATATTCTGAAACTTACATTAACTTTGCACACTTAAACAGATAGGACAAACAATATGAGTGATTTCATCGAGATAAAAGGTGCTCGCGTCAATAATCTTAAGAATATTGATGTTAACATTCCTCGTAATAAATTTATTGCTATAGCTGGAGTTAGCGGTTCCGGAAAATCATCGCTGGCATTTGACACTCTTTATGCTGAAGGGCAGAGACGATATGTTGAAAGTCTATCATCTTACGCTCGGCAATTTCTAGGTCGAATGAGTAAACCAGAATGCGACTTCATTAAAGGCATACCACCTGCTATAGCTATAGAACAGAAAGTAAATAGTCGCAATCCACGCTCTACAGTTGGTACCTCTACGGAAATATATGAATATCTCCGCTTGCTGTATTCACGTATCGGTCGTACTTATTCACCTATAAGTGGAGAAGAAGTTAAGAAACACTCTACAGAAGATATAGTACAGTGCATGCTGAAATATTCGAAAGGAACTAAATTTGTAGTACTAACACCTCTGAAAATTCCCGAAGGTCGTACACTTGAAAAACAGTTAGAGATGGATCTTCAAGAGGGGTATAGTAGAATTTGGCACAAAGAAGACTTTATAAGAATAGATGATTTCATCGAAAATAAAGAGAACCTGAAAATACCTGTATCAGAACTTTTGCTTGTAATAGACAGGTTATCAGTTGATGACAGCAAAGATTCAATAGCAAGATTGGTTGATTCTGTCGAAACAGCTTTTTACGAAGGAGATGGCGAGTGTGTCATCATATTTTTACCTTCTATGATAAGGTATGAATTCTCGATGAAATTTGAAGCTGATGGCATTAAATTCGAAGAGCCAAACGATAATATGTTTTCTTTTAATTCGCCAATTGGGGCATGTCCTAATTGTGAAGGATTTGGAAAAGTAATTGGTATAGATGAAAAATTAGTAATACCTAACACAGCGTTGAGTGTATATGATGGTTGTGTTCTGTGTTGGCATGGAGATGTTATGTCATCTTGGAAAAATGAATTTATACGAAGAGCTAAGCAGTATGATTTCCCTATATTTAAGCCATATTACGAGCTCACCCATCAAGAGAAAGAGTGGTTATGGCATGGTCTGCCTTGCGATAAAGATAAAGATATTAAAGAAAGATTCTGCATAGATAGCTTCTTTAGTATGATAAAAGAAAATCAATATAAAATACAATACCGTGTTATGTTGAGCCGTTACAGGGGCAAAACGGTATGCCCAATATGTCATGGTACACGTTTACGAAAAGAGGCAAGTTATGTTAAAATATGCGGTCGTAATATATCAGATTTGGTTGAGATGCCAATAATCCAACTGGCAGATTGGTTTAACAAGATTGAACTAGATGAGCATGATAAAAATATAAGCAAGCGTTTGTTGCTTGAAATAAAGAGTCGCTTACATTTTCTAATAGAAGTTGGTTTAGGATATCTTACTCTCAATAGAACATCTAATACACTTAGTGGTGGTGAAAGTCAACGTATAAATCTTACAACATCACTTGGAAGTAGTCTGGTTGGCTCTCTATATATTCTTGATGAACCAAGTATTGGATTACATAGTCGTGATACATTTAGATTGATAAATGTCTTAAAGGAACTTCAATCTATTGGAAATACAGTAGTTGTTGTTGAGCATGACGAAGATTTGTTACGCGCAGCTGACTATCTTATAGATATAGGCCCAGATGCTGGTCGTCTTGGTGGTAAGGTCGTATTTGAAGGTAATGCTTCAGAAATAAACAAAGATGCTATTATCAAATATCCTGAAAGTTATACTGTAAAATATCTTACAGGAGAAGAGACCATACCAATACCTGCAAGTCGTAGAAGATGGAATAGATCAATAAATATATTAGGTGCCAGGATGAATAACCTTAGAGGAATAAATGTAAAGATACCTCTCAATGTTTTAAATGTTATCTCAGGAGTTAGTGGTTCTGGAAAATCAAGTCTCATCAAAGGTATACTTTATCCTGCACTTAAGCGACGAATAAACGAAGTGGCTGAAGCTCCGGGAGAATATCAAGATTTAACAGGTGACATAGAAATGATTAAACATGTTGAATTTGTTGACCAAAATCCTATAGGAAAGAGCACCCGTTCAAATCCAGCTACATATGTTAAGGCTTATGATGAAATACGTAAACTATTTGCAGATCAACCACTTTCTCAACAAATGGGATTCACTCCGCAATATTTCTCATTTAATATTGAAGGTGGAAGATGTGAAGAATGCAAGGGTGCTGGTGAAATAACTGTAGAGATGCAATTTATGGCCGATATTGTATTAGAATGTGATTCTTGCCACGGACAGAGATTCAAAAAAGATATATTGGAAGTCAAATATGAAGGCAAAAATATTAATGATATTCTTAATATGACCGTTTCAGAAGCTATAGACTTTTTCTCTACCAACAATCAAAAGACAATAGTTCAGCGTTTGAGTTCTCTTGAAAAAGTTGGATTGGGGTATATAAAGTTAGGACAAAACTCTTCAACGCTATCTGGTGGTGAAAACCAACGCGTAAAGTTAGCTTATTTTATTGGACAAGAAAGAACAGAACATACCATGTTTATTTTTGATGAACCTACAACTGGACTTCATTTTCACGATATTAAGAAATTACTTAGTGCTTTTGATGCTCTCATCGAACGAGGCCATTCAATCATCGTAATAGAGCATAATATGGACATTATCAAATGTGCTGATTATATTTTAGATCTTGGACCAGATGGAGGTGATAAGGGAGGTAATCTTGTTGCAGCAGGTACACCTGAAGAGATAATAAAATGCAACGACTCAATTACAGGCAAATACCTTAAAGAAAAATTATTGCAATAAAAAAAATATCCGCCAAATAGGGCGGATATTTTTTTATAAAATCATTATATTAAAGACTAAGTGATTTTTTAATTGCAACTATTTTTTCATCTGCTTCCTTGTTGCATCGTTCATAGCAACCAGAACATTTCATATTTCCTTTAATTTCAATATAGAACTTTATTTTTGGTTCAGTTCCTGAAGGGCGAACACTTACCTTTGTATCATCATCACAGAACCACTGAAGTACATTACTTGTGCTAGGCATATCAAGTTTAGTTAAATTTCCATGAGAGTCTTTACATTCAAGAGTTTTATAATCTTTCCACATTACGACTTTGCTTTCTCCAAGTTTCTTAGGAGGATTATCACGGAAATTAGTCATCATCTGTTTAATTTCGTCAGCACCGGTCTTACCTGGCTTAACCACATTGACGGTGAACTCCTTTGAGAAGCCATATTCTAGATAAATTTCCATTATGACATCATAAAGGGTCTTCCCATTATCTTTTGCCCAAGCACAAATCTCTGCTAGCAAAGAACATGCAGAAACAGAATCCTTGTCACGAACAAAATCTTCTGCAAGGAAACCGTAGCTTTCTTCACCTCCACCAATATACTGCTGCTTACCTTCTGAAATTAATATTTCATGTGCAATCCATTTAAATCCTGTATAACAGTCTCGCATCTCTATATGGTTCTTGTCTGCTATTTTCTTGATAACCTCAGTAGTAACAATAGTTTTAACAATGAAATCGTTAGGTTTCATCTTACCTGTCTTTATACGGTTTGTAATAATGTAATATAAAAACAGAAGACATGTTTGATTACCATTAACTAATATCCATTCACCTTTATCATTTTTGCAAGCCATACCTACGCGATCTGCATCTGGATCTGACGCCATAACGATATCTGCATCTAATTCTTTTGCGTCACGAAGTGCCAATGTAAGTGCTTCACCATTTTCTGGATTAGGACTTTGTACGGAAGAGAAATTACCATCCTTTACCATCTGCTCTTTCACACAATGCACATTCTCGAATCCCCATAATTTGAGACTACGCGGTATTAACATCATGCCAGTACCGTGTAAAGGTGTATAAACAATTTTAATGTCTTTTTGACGTTTTATTGCCTCTGGGTCAATAGATAGTTCATGTACTTTTTCCAGATAGATTTTATCTACTTCATCTCCGATAATTTCAATCAGTTCTTTATTTCCATTAAACTTAACGTCTTCTACTCTTACTTTATTAACTTCTTTGATAATTCCCTCATCATGAGGAGCTAATACTTGAGCCCCATCTTCCCAATAAGCTTTATAACCATTGTACTCTTTAGGATTATGGCTAGCTGTAATATTTACGCCACTCTGACATCCAAAATGGCGTATAGCAAACGAGCACTCTGGCGTAGGGCGCATATCGTCAAAAAGGTATACCATAATACCATTTGCAGAGAATATATTGGCTACTGTTTCAGCAAATAGTCTACTATTATTACGGCAATCATGACATACAACTACCGATATTTGTTTTAAACCCTTAAAGTTCTTCTTAAGATAATTTGCAAGTCCCTGAGTGGCCATACCTACCGTATATATATTCATACGATTAGACCCTGCGCCCATTATACCTCGCAGTCCACCTGTTCCGAATTCCAAATCTTTATAAAAACTTTCTATCAGTTCATCTTTATTACTATTTTCAATTAGTTTTTTTACTTGATTTTTAGTATCATCATCAAATGCAGGCGAAAGCCATTTCTTCGCCTTTGCCTCACACTGGGCTATAAGTTCTGTATTATTTTCCATAATAAACAATAGTTAGTATAATTATTTTGAAAGCAAAGATAATAATTTAAATTGAAATAAAACATTATGGGTATATTAATTTGTTATTTTTAGCATTGATTTTTGTGAAAATACTTTGAAGTTTGGCTTTTTCTTTTGATAATACAAGTAAAAAGATTAAATTTGCATCTGTAAAAATCTAAAGACATGATTCATATTACAGGTATTCTAATTGCCATATGTTCTTTTATAATAATAGGTATATTCCACCCTATTGTGATTAAAACAGAATATTATACCGGAACACGCTTTTGGTGGGTTTTTCTGGTATTAGGTATTGCAACTATAATAATAGCATTGTTTATAGCTGAAACTATATTATCTTCTATACTTGGAGTATTAGGAGCTACGATGTTATGGACAATTAAAGAGCTATTTGAACAACGTGAAAGAGTTAAAAAAGGTTGGTTCCCCAAAAATCCGAAACGTGAAAAAGAATATTAACAATGAAAACAGTTCTTATTCTTGTTGGCAAAACAATAAACAAACATTTTATTGCTAATATAGACGACTACGTTTCACGTATAAGCCACTATATGCCATTTGAGGTTGTTACAATTCCAGAAATTAAAAACTCAAAAAATCTCACAGAACAACAGCAAAAAGAGAATGAGGGTTCACTGATATTAAACAAAATACAACAATCAGATTATGTTGTATTATTAGATGAGCATGGTGATGAGTTAAGAAGCTTAAATTTTGCAAATTGGCTTCAGAAAAAACAATCCATAGTCCGTAGGTTAGTATTCATCATTGGTGGACCATACGGTTTTTCAAGTGATATGTATGCTAGAGCAAATGAAAAACTTTCTCTCTCTAAAATGACATTCTCACACCAAATGGTCAGACTTATTTTTATTGAACAATTATATAGAGCCTGTACTATAATTAAAGGAGAACCGTATCATCATGAATAAACTGCAACAATATATACTAAAATGAGAATTACTAATATAACACTAAAACAATGAAAATCAAACTTTTTATCGTATGCACATTATTCCCAATAATGGCAGCAGCTCAATCGTTTGAGTTTGACATGACAAAACCACAACCAATCTACAATGACTCAAAAGGTTTTGGCTACGATGTATTGCCTGCACCTGGTAAAAGTGTAAAGCCATTTTACTTTTCTGTTAAAGTACCAGATGGAAATTACAAAATAACAGTTATTTTGGGTTCTAAGAAGAGAGCTGCGCAAACGGTTGTAAGAGCCGAAAGTCGTAGACTTTTCGTAGAAGACTCTGAAACTAAAAAGAGTAAATACCAAACTTATCAATTTGTCGTTAATAAGCGCTCACCACGTATTAACGATCAAGAGGTAGTTAAAATTAAGCCAAGAGAAAAAAACTATCTAAATTGGGACGACAAACTTACTCTTGAATTTAATGGTAAAGCCCCTGCTGTGAAAAAGATATTAATTGAACGTGATAATGTAGCACCTACAATTTTTCTATGCGGAAATTCAACAGTAGTAGATCAAAATGAAGAACCATGGGCCAGTTGGGGGCAAATGATACCAAGATGGTTTAATGAGAATATTGCTATATCTAACCAAGCTGAAAGTGGACTCACTGCAGGTTCTTTTTTATCATCAAATCGCCTAGATAAAATTTTGTCAATGCTAAAAAGAGGAGATTATGTTATATGCGAATTTGGTCATAATGACCAAAAAGAACATCAGGCCGGTGATGGAGCGTGGTACAACTTTTCACGCAATCTTAAAATTTTTATTGATAAAGTTCGGGCTGCAGGAGGAACTATTATTTTTGTAACACCGACACAAAGGAGATTCTTTGATGAAACACATACTAAAATATTAGAAACTCACGGAGACTATCCAGCAGCAATGGTTTCTGTAGCAAAACGTGAAGGTGTACAAATAATTGATTTGCACAGTATGACACGTACATTTTTTGAGACATTAGGTTATGAAAATAGTAAGAGGGCGCTAGTACATTATCCGGCAAATACATTCCCCGGACAAAAAATCGCTCTTGAAGATAACACCCATTTTAATCCATTTGGAGCATATGAAGTGGCAAAAATGGTTATTATGGGAATGAAAAAATTGAATTTGCCTATTTTACAAAATCTGCGTAGTGATTTTAAAGATTTTGATCCTTCAAGACCGGATGATTTCAAGACTTTTAAGTGGTACCCAGCTATATTAAGTGGTACAGTAAAACCAGATGGCAATTAATAAGTAAAAATAATATTTTAAGATTATATTGATGAAAAAAAATATACTAATTATTTCTGCGATTATTTGTATCGCACTATCGGCTTCAGCACAGACATGGCCTTCACAGTCTATGCAGACAAAACCAGGCTCGCGTTGGTGGTGGTTAGGCTCTGCTTTAACACAAAAAGACGTATCATGGAATATGCAACAGTATTCTTTACATGGAATTGGTACTCTTGAAATAACACCTTTATATGGAGTCCAAGATAATGATAAAAATAACATATCTTTTCTTTCACCTCAATGGATGCAAATGCTTAAATACATTGAGCAAGAAGGCTTAAAAGACTCTATTGAAATAGACATGAACTGCGGTACTGGATGGCCATTTGGAGGTCCAACAGTACCTATAAATGAAGCTGCATGCAAGATGGTCTACAATGATTTGATCGTTAATGATAAAGATTGTAAGAATCTTGACATAAATATTAAAGATGAAAAAGAACGTAATTATGCTTCTTTAGAGCGAGTGATGGCATATCCAATTGAAGTTAAAAAATATAAAGGGCCAGCAGCTATTAATATTACCGAATTTTCAAAAGATGGAAAACTAAACTGGAAAGCACCTAAAAAGGGAACTTGGAGAATTATCTCTTTATATGCATCTCGTACTCTCCAGAAAGTAAAACGTGCCGCTCCTGGTGGAGAAGGATATGTTATTGACCACTTTGATAGTCTAGCAGTAGCACATTACTTGGACAGATTTGAAAAGGCATTTGATAATAATAATGTCCCCTACCCTCATACTTTTTTTAATGACTCTTACGAAGTATACAAAGCAGATTGGACACCCACTCTATTGAAAGAATTTGAAAAGCGTAGAGGCTATAAATTAGAGGATCATCTACCAGAACTTTTAGGAGATATAAAAGATGATAATAAAGTATTAAGCGATTATCGTGAAACTTTATCTGATCTGCTTATTAATAATTTTACAAGCCAGTGGACAGCATGGGCACATTCACATGGTGTAATAACACGTAATCAAGCACATGGATCACCTGCTAATTTGATAGATACTTACGCTGCAGTAGATATACCAGAAATAGAGGGATTTGGCCTCACTGATTTTGGCATTAAAGGTTTGCGAAAAGATACTGGTAATACACGACCTAATTATTCAGATTTGTCTATGTTAAAGTATGCACCTAGTGCTTCACATATTACTGGAAAACAATTAACAAGTAGTGAAACCTTTACATGGCTTACTGAGCACTTTCGTACATCTTTATCTCAATGTAAACCAGATATGGATTTAATGTTTGTTGCTGGTGTAAACCATATGTTTTTCCATGGGACTTGTTATACTCCCCAAAATGACCCTTGGCCAGGATGGAAATTCTATGCATCAATAGATATGTCACCGACAAATAGTATATGGAGAGATGCACCGTATTTTATGCAATACATTAATAGATGTCAGAGTTTCCTGCAATGGGGAGAACCTGATAATGACTTTTTGGTATATCTTCCAGTAAGAGATATGTGGAGAGAACGTAGTAAAGAGTTCTTGATGCAATTTAGTATAGAGACGATGGCTAAGAGAGCTCCTGAATTTATAAAAAGTATACTTAATCTAAATAATTTAGGATACGATTGTGACTATATTAGTGATAAATATTTGCTTTCTACGGATTATATTAATGGAATGTTACAAACTGCTGCAGGTACTAGATATAAAGGATTAATTGTACCTGCTAAGATATTGCCTTCTGATGTTGAAGCTCATATTGAAAAACTGAAGATTCAAGGGGCTCATATAATATATGGATGCGATAATAAAGAAGAGTTAGAACAATCTGCACGCCCTGAAGTTATGAAAACAGAATTGGGGCTAAAGACTATAAGAAGAAGGAACGACAAAGGATACCATTATTTTATATCAAACCTAACTCCAAATGATGTAAATAGTTATGTCGATTTAGCAATCAATTTTAATTGTGCAATGTGGTTCAACCCAATTAATGGTGAACAATATGCTGCAGAAATAAATGATGGTAAAGTAAAAATTGTTTTGAAGTCTGGCGAATCATTAATATTGGAAACTTTTGATAAACCAACAAGCATAAATCTTCCAATAAGAAAGACTCAGATGACTAATCCTCGAGAAATAAACAAAGGTTGGAAATTGAGCTTTATTGAGGAACATCCAGTAGTTAATAAAACTTTCAAAATAGACTCTTTACGCACTTGGGAAACTTTGGAAGATGATAGTGTTAAAGAAACCATGGGCACTGGCGTATATACTACTACAATAAATATGTCTAAAATAGAAGCTAATAAAAATTATGCAATTGATCTCGGAGACGTTCGTGAGAGTGCAAGAGTATACATTAATGGAAATTTCATTGGTTGTGCATGGTCAGTTCCATTTATATTAAATTGCAAAAAAGCATTTAAGGCTGGAATAAATACGCTTCGAATAGAAGTTACAAACCTTCCGGCCAATCGTATAGCAGCAATGGACAGAAAAGGTATAAAATGGCGAAAATTCAATGAGATTAATTTTGTTGACATCAACTATAAAAAGACATCTTATGCAGATTGGCAACCCGTAAAAAGTGGTTTGAACGGGAAAGTAATATTATACGAACTTAAATAAATACAAGGAGGCGAACTTAAATAGTGCGCCTCTTTTATTTTATTATTTGTATCAAAATTATTATTATTAGTGACTTTTATAAATAAAAAACTTGTACTAGGGTCTTGTTAAAGACAAAATGTATATCTTTGCAACACAAACAATGGCTTTTATTTATCATAGCTATATTATGCATAATCAAGAAAATAAATAACAATGGAAAAGACATGGAGATGGTTCGGTAAAAACGATAAGATAACATTACCGATGCTAAAGCAAATTGGAGTTGAAGGAATAGTAACAGCTTTACACGAAGTTCCGAATGGTGAAATATGGACACGTGAAAAAATTAAAGATTTACGCGAATATATTGAAAGTTATGGTATGCGTTGGTCTGTTGTAGAAAGTCTACCTGTATGCGAAAGTATTAAATATGCTGGAGAAGATAGAGATGAACTAATTGCTAAATATAAGATAAGTCTTAAAAATTTAAGTCTTGAAGGCATTCATACCGTATGTTACAACTTTATGCCGGTTTTAGATTGGGCTCGTACTGATCTTGAACATGAAAATGAAAACGGGACAAGTAACCTTTATTTCAGTCACTCACAGTTTGCCTATTTTGACTGTTATATATTAAAAAGGGAAAATGCAGAAAAAGATTATTCAGCTGAAATCATGGAAGAGGTGGAAAAAATGAAAGTCCAAATGACTGCTGAAGAAAATCATAAACTGGTAGACACAATTATAGTGAAGACTCAAGGATTTGTCAATGGAAATATAAAAGAAAATGATGAGCATCCTGTAGAGCTTTTTCGCCAGCTGTTAAACTTATACAAGGGTGTTACAAAAAATCAGCTACGTGAAAATTTACGTTATTTCCTTTCTGAAATTATGCCGGTCTGTGACGAGTTCGACATGAATATGTGTGTACATCCAGACGATCCACCATTTTCTATTCTTGGGCTACCTCGCATAGTAACTTGTGATGATGATATAAACTGGTTCTTGAATGCCGTTGATAACCCTCACAATGGACTAACTTTCTGTGCTGGTTCACTTAGTGCAGGAGCTCATAATAATGTTGTTGATTTGGCACGTAAGTATGCATCACGTACATGGTTCGTACATATGCGTTCATGTAAAGTTTTTAATAATGGTGATTTCACTGAAGCATCTCATTTAGGAGGACGTGCAGATCTTATAGAATTAGCACGTATATTTGAAAAGCAAAATCCCAAACTGCCTATGAGAGTTGATCATGGACCAACGATGTTAGGTGATGAGAATCGCGGATATAATGCGGGATATTCTTTTTTGGGAAGAATGTTTGCAATGGGACAAGTGCAAGGTATTCTTGCAACCGTAGATAGAGAATTAAATATCAATTAATTTTAATATAATATGAACGAATTGTTTAATATAAAAGATTACGTAGTTGTAATCACAGGCGGAACAGGTGTTTTAGGGCGTTGTATAGGAAAATATCTTGCATTAAACGGAGCAAAAGTTATAATCCTTGGACGAAAAGAAGAAATTGGAAAAACGATTGTTGAAAATATAAAAAAATCAGGGGGTGTGGCTGAATTTCTAAAAACGGATGTTATGGATAAAGAAATTTTGCAACAGAATTGTGATTATATCATAGAGAGATACGGCCGTATTGATACATTGCTTAATGCTGCTGGCGGTAATATGCCGGGTGCAGTTATTTCACCTGACCAAAGTATTTTCGACCTTAAATCAGACGAATTTCAGAAAGTACTTAACCTAAACCTTACTGGTACTGTTTTGCCAACTCAGATTTTCCTTAAGCCTATGGTAAAACAAAATAAAGGTTCTATCATAAATTTTTCATCAATGGCTGCTTTTCGGCCGATGACTCGTGTTTGTGGATATGCTGCAGCTAAAGCTGGAATAAGTAATTTTACCGCCTTCATGGGTACCGAAGTCGCTAAAAAGTTTAGTGAAAATATACGTGTAAACGCAATTGCTCCTGGCTTTTTTATAACAGAACAAAATCGCGATTTACTCACTAATCCTGATGGAACTTATACAGAACGCGGTAATGATGTAATACGGCAAACTCCATTTGGAAGAATGGGTGAACCAGAAGAACTATGTGGCACTATACATTATTTAATGAGTGATGCTGCTAAATTTGTTACAGGAACTGTAGCTGTAGTTGATGGAGGTTTCAACGCATTTGCAATGTAATTTATTCATTATATAAAAAATATGGCTCTCGATTACCGAGAGCCATATTTTTTGCGTAAACCTTTACGTTTCTTTTAGTGCATTTTTTTTTCAGTTATTGAATATAAATTGTACCTTTGCAATAAATAAAAATATACTGATAAAAACATATCAAAAAATGGAAAAACTTAAAGATCTTAACAAAAGAACTGCTCCTAAGAGTGTTATGCCTGAAAAGGTTATACAATTCGGCGAAGGTAATTTTCTTCGTGCGTTTGTAGACTGGATAATTTGGAATATGAATCAGAAAACTGATTTTAATGGTTCTGTGGTAGTAGTTCAACCTATTGAAAAAGGTATGGTTGACTGGTTGAATGGGCAAGATTGCCTTTATCATGTAAACCTTCAAGGACTTGACGGAGGAAAACCAGTAAACAGCCTTACACGTATTGATGTAATAAGCCGTGCCCTTAATCCATATTCACAAAATGCTGCTTTCATGGCATTAGCAGATCAGCCAGAAATTCGTTTTGTTATTTCTAACACAACAGAGGCTGGTATAGCTTTTAATCCTGAATGCAAACTAGAAGACGCTCCTGCTTCATCATATCCAGGTAAACTAACTCAGTTGCTGTATCGCCGTTACCAAACATTTAATGGTGATCCTACAAAGGGACTTATAATATTTCCATGCGAATTGATTTTCTTAAATGGTCATCATCTTAAGGACTGCATCGAAAAGTATATTGAATTATGGAAACTTCCTGAAGGTTTCAAAAAATGGTTTGAAGAATGCTGTGGTGTATACGCAACATTAGTTGACCGTATAGTTCCAGGATTTCCACGCAAAGAAATTAAAGATATACAACAAAAGATAAGCTATGCAGACAATCTAGTTGTTCAAGCAGAGATTTTCCATCTATGGGTTATCGAAGCTCCTAAAGAGATTGCAAAGGAATTTCCTGCTGACAAAGCTGGTTTACATGTATTGTTTGTACCATCAGAAGCTCCATATCATGAGAGAAAGGTAACTCTACTGAATGGGCCACACACAGTATTGAGTCCCGTTGCTTTTCTAAGCGGAATCAACATTGTAAGAGATGCATGTAAAGATCCATTTGTGGGCAAATATATACATAAAGTTCAATTTGAAGAGTTAATGGAAACTTTAAATCTACCAAAAGAAGAACTAGAAAAATTTGCCGGTGACGTACTTGAACGCTTTATGAATCCATTTGTAGATCATCAAGTTACAAGTATAATGCTAAATTCTTTCCCTAAATATCAAACACGAGATCTTCCAGGAGTAAAAACATATTTGGAACGTAAAGGAGTGCTTCCTGAAGGCTTAGTTTTTGGTTTGGCAGCTATAATAACATACTATAAAGGTGGAAAACGCGCAGACGGGACAGAAATAGTTCCTAATGATGCAGAAGATATTATGGAGCTACTCAAAAATCTATGGGCTACAGGTGATACTCAAAAAGTTACAGACGGTGTACTATCTGCAACATCTATTTGGGGTGAAGACATAAATAAAATTAAAGGACTTAACGCACTTGTGAAAAAAGACTTAGACTTGATCCAGTCTGTTGGCATGCTTGAGGCTGTGAAAACTATTCTATAATAATATTTAAATCCCTCTCATATATATGAGAGGGATTCTTTTTGTTTTTTATCCTAATAGTATTTTTATCAAGATGAATATAAAAAATACTTTGCAGTTTTATGCAGATAAATATGAGAATGAAGAATTTTTAAAAGATGACCCAAGTTGGTTTATGCATCAGGTTGAAGGTTCTTCTAATCAAGAGATATTTGCATTTATAGCATCTTGTCTCAGCTACGGTAGTAGGAAACAATTTTTTCCTAAAATACAATTCATTATTGATAAATCCGACGGAGATGTACTAAACTGGATAAGAAATGGTTCTTTTGAGGAAGATATCCCAGATAACGAAAATTGTTATTATAGATTATACAATAATCATATTATGAATCAATTTCTTCATGCGCTTAAAGATTTAATTGAAGAATACGGAACATTAAGAGAGTATATTAAGAAAAATGCCAATGATGGATATACAGCCGTTACTGCTATAACAAATTATTTTAATAAAAAAGATATTCAAACAATTATACCTAAAGACACTTCATCAGCATGCAAAAGAGTTTGTATGTATCTCAGATGGATGGTAAGAGATCATAGTGAAGTAGACTTAGGACTTTGGAAAGATTTAATAGATAAACGGACTTTAATTATGCCACTTGACACGCATGTTTTACAAGAATCATGTAAACTTGGTCTGCTAAAGAGTAAAACAACTAGTATGGGCGCTGCTAAAAAACTGTCAGCAATGATGCTAGATATATTTCCTACAGATCCGCTTAAAGGAGATTTTGCATTATTTGGATATGGGGTTAACCATTAATTATTCCACATAATCCAATTTGATAACAATAACTCTAAATTTTTGATTTTTCTTATTAGTAATTACTTTCGCAATATGCCAGTCTTCTGGAAAGAAGAGAAAAAATTTAGAAACAGATGAATTATAAAATCGAGCCTTATCTGCATTATAAAAATAGTGAATCACATCAGGCTTATATTTACAACTAGGCTTACTTGTTTCATGTTCTATTATTCCAAATCCTTCAATACCGCTTACCGTATACTGTAAATCAACATGATGATAATGACTCTCACTTTGGCGTTTGTCAAGTGCTTCATTAAAGTCATCCTGAACACTCGCAATAAGATTAGTCCCTTCTATTTTATAGTTACCCTTAGGCATATTAAGCAAGTCATTTTTTGCCAACCAAGAGAAGGCAGCATTCCACTCTTGCTTATTTTTTTGGAATTGAGAATAAAACTCAACCGCATTAACGGTCTTATGAGGTGATGATGCAAAAAAACCATTACGCCAAGCACCACTTTTTACCCATTTTTTAGCCGTCTTAACAAGGGCTTTATCATTGCAAGACTTAGTATATATGCTCTTTAAGTCATTCTTTGCAGAAAGTCCTAATGAGAATAAGAAGATAAGTGATAGACATATATATTTTTTCATGATTCAATTGTTTTAGCGATTTTTATGTTTAATGTACCATGGATGTACAAATAAGTTATATATAAGTAAAGAAAAAACTATAAGTACTATACATGAAAATAAAAGTAAATGTATATCTTTCGCAAAAAAAGTAAAGCCTAAGAAAAGCCCAGCAGCAAGTCCAGTTTCCCAAGCCAGTATATATGTACTCTGGCTCGTCCCACGCTGACAATGCTTGCTTAGTTTTATAAAGAAGAGCAAAAATCTTGAACCGATTATACCGATACCAAATCCTACAAACAAGGGTGCCATATATGACACAATCACCTGCTTACGTGTAAGCATAAGCAATAATGCAACTCCGATAAGAATCAGTCCTGTTACTACTTCACTTTTTAGTTCAGCATTTTCAAAAACAAATTTTTGCGAAATTAATGCTATAGAAAATCCAGCCATAATCATTCCATAAAACACATAAGAAAATTGGACTGTAAACAGAAGTCCTATTACTGAAGTTGTTATAGCGAGATTTATAAACAACCAAAAGCCTTGTGGTAACAAGAATCTATCAAGACTACATATACTTATATTATTGCTATCAGTCTTAAATGGAACATGGATCATTTTCACTAACATGATTGCCACCAAAGCACAAAAGATAGAACCTACAAATACGCCGCCAATACTAAAGTACTTATATACTATCAAAGAAAATATTGGTCCAAGTGACAATGCAAAACGCGAAAACCATGTTGCAGAATAATTTGCTTCTGTACGTTGAAAAGATTCACTAGTATCAATTATTAATGTGCTTGCAAGCACCATCTGGGCTAGTCCAAAGAAAGCGCCAAGCAAGAATCTCATTATAAACAGAATATGCCAATTCTGATTTATTTCTGCATTACTCTGCGTATAAAACATTATGCAAAGGCATAATATCATACCAAAAACAGACAAAATATAAACATTATTCCGTCTGAATTTCTGCACTAAATAAGAACAGAATGTTCCAAATAAAAAAAGTCCAAGACCGAATACACCAATTGTATTTCCAATAATAAAATTAGAAAGCCCATTTTCTCTCATCCAAAGGGGGAAAGCAGGCAATAACATATACACCGAGATTGTAAGCAACATATTAGATGCTGCCATAAACCAAAAGTCTTTACGCCATAACTTTATGTGAATCGGTGTATTCTGACTATTCATTAATATGATTCTTTCTCGTTTGGAAAATCTGAACTTTTTACATCACGCACATAATTGCCAATTGCATCGGTCATGATAGAATTCAAATCAGCATATCTACGGAGAAATTTTGGAGAAAAACCATTATTTTTCCCAAGCATATCGTCTACGACAAGGATCTGTCCATCAGTACCATTACCTGCACCTATACCAATTGTTGGTATAGCTATTTCGTTAGAAACTATAGTGGCTAATTTTGCAGGTACTTTTTCTAATGTTATTGAAAAACAACCGACCTCTTCAAGAGCTTTTGCATCTGAAATAAGTTTTTCTGCCTCAGCATCATCCTTGGCGCGTACAGCGTATGTACCAAATTTGTTGATGCTCTGTGGAGTTAATCCGAGATGTCCCATAACAGGTATACCTGCATCAAGAATCATTTTTACCGTATCAAGTATTTCAATTCCACCTTCCATTTTCAAGGCATCACATCCGCTTTCTTTAATAATACGCATAGCGTTTTTAACACCGTCTATACAGCCTGCTTGATAGCTACCAAAAGGCATATCACATACTACCAAGGCTCTTTTTACTGCACGAACAACTGAGCGTGCGTGATAAATCATCTGTTCTATAGTTATTGGCAATGTCGTTGCATTACCAGCCATTACATTCGAAGCAGAATCACCTATTAGAATACCATCTATTCCAGCTTGGTCAACTATGCCAGCCGTAGTATAATCATATGATGTAAGCATAGATATTTTTTCACCTTTATGCTTCATCTCAATAAAACGATGCGTTGTAATTTTATGCGCATCATCAACTATATATCCACTCATTATAAGATAACATTTAAAAAATTTGGCGCAAAGTTACTGCTTTTTAATGAATTGAGGTAATTATATCGCAAGTTTTTTCGTAGTCAACCTCTTTATAGTCGTCCATTACAGCATCTGCAAATTCAGATATACTATCAGCTGAGTTCGTTGTAGATAATCCAACTACGGTCATTTTTGCAGCCCTACCCGACTTAAGACCATTAAAACTATCCTCAAAGACAATACACTCATCTTGCTTTAATCCAAATATTTTTGCTGCATTAATATAGCATTGTGGATCTGGCTTACTTTTTGTAAAGTCATCCGCTGTTAATATAGCATCAAAAATGGATTTAAATTCAGGATGTGTTTTATACACAGCCTGCATCTTTTTATCATTTGAGCTAGTTACTACGGCTGTTTTTATTCCTTTATATCTCAAGTCGCGAACATACTTTTCAAAACCTGGAATGTATTCGAAGCTCATATTTTGTTCGAATTTATCTAAACGTGCAGTAATAATTTTCTGTTCATCCTTCAATTCTTTATCAAAATATTTCTTATAAATCTGTGTTAGTGTTTGTCCTTTTATTTTCTGTTCCAGCGCAGGTTGATCAGGATGATACAACTTACATTGGCTACCCCAAAACACTGTATATTGTGGCTCAGTATCAAAAACAACACCGTCCAAGTCAAATAAAGCCGCTTTAAACATTTGTCTCTATTATAATTACATTATACAATTCTTACTGATGTTGTTCTCTCAATAGGTCGTTTACAGTTTTCACCGGATTAAATGTATCCAAAGGAACCTCTACAAAGACGGTATTCCAATCACTCATAGCTCCATTCCATAATCCAGGAAGTTCAAGTGCCTTAAGTTCTTTGCCATTTTTGCTCTTGCTACTTATAAATCCAGTTGTCTTATCCACAAAATCAGGCAAAGTAAAAGCATTACCTCTATAATCTTTAACTGCACATACAAGATCTACGGGATTAAAATGTGTTCCATCTGTAAACATCTTCATGTATTTAGGATTACTTTTATCAATCTGACTACTTTCTAATATCTGCAGACTTACAGTTCCATCCTGATTGTAAGTAAGGAATGGACCACCTCCAGGTTCACCAATATTTTTCACGACACCACATACACGCATAGGTCTATTAAGCTTTTTACGAAGATATATGACAAGCATTGTATCCTCCAGCTCTTTTAGATCATCATTGCGACAACATAAATCATGCTGAACGAACCTTATTATTTCTCCCAATTGAATGTGAGTGTATGATCCTGTATCAAGAAGCTGAAGATATTCAAAAGCCTTCTTTTGTAATTCTACCAAAACGCCTGCTATTACTTGTTTGTATTCAACAGTTTCATGTTTTAATCTATCAGGAACAACATTATCTATGTTCTTAATAAAAATAACATCTGCATCTATCTCATTTAGATTTTCTATCAGTGCACCATGCCCACCCGGACGAAACAAAAGTTTGCCATCATCAGTCCTAAAAGGTGTATTATCCGGATTAGCAGCAAGTGTATCTGTACTTGTTTTCTGCTCAGAAAATGATATATTATATCTTATACCAAACTTTTTGGCATATATATCAGCTTTTTCTACTACTTTCTTTTTGAAAAGTTCTATATGTTCATGACTTACCGTAAAGTGTACATTAACCTCTCCATTACTAGCTGCATACATAGCACCCTCTACTAAATGTTCTTCCATCGAAGTACGGACGCCATCATCATACTTATGAAAAAGCAATAGACCCTTCGGTAACTGTCCGTAATTGAGTCCTTTTTCTTCAAGCATATTGGTTACAACTTTTTTGTATTCACCATCAGCAATAAGTTGTTTTATACCTTTTCCTTCATTCCTAACGCATGCATCATTAAGAGCATCGTAATAGGCAAACTTTTCTATATTTTTAAAATATTGTTTTTCAAAATCTGTTGTTGGTACATTATAATCAGCATTCATGAAAGCAAATATATCCTTAAACATCCTGCTTGCTGCACCACTGGCAGGAACAAATTTCACAATTTTGTGTCCTTCCTTTTTGTAGGCATTCCAAGCGTGTTCATAATATTTGCGTTTATCTTCATCAGTCTTCACAATCCCTCTGCCAATACTCGCTGCAGCTTCTAGCTTAAGAAACGGGAAACCCTTCTTAAAATCGTTCAACTGTGTCTTAATCTGCTCATTAGAGATACCCTTTAGAGAGATTTGTTTTAGATCTTCTTTTGATAACATAATTGTGGTATATTTAATTAATACGATACAAATATAGCTACTTTTTACAAAAAACGCAATTAAATAATCAGAAAAGTGTATCTTTGCAGTATAAAATTTAGATGTATGGAGGATAAATTTGAATTTTCAGCAGAAGAGAGATCACTTACATTGCAACTGCTAAAGCAATTAAGAGATAAAATAGGTAAAACACTCAAACCAGATGATGAACTTAAATTGCGTCATCATCTTATATACGCTATTCAGAACAATCAAATTAAACGAAATATCTTTGGTTTAAATCCTATATTATTAGGACTGCAAACAGCACTAATAATGGTTGATGAGATTGGGCTTAAACGAGATGCAATAATTGCCTTATTATTATACCAAATAGTCCAGAATGGAAAAGCTGATATAGAAGAAGTAAGGAAAACTTTTGGTGAAGGTGTTTGGCATATCATACATGGACTTATACGTATTAGTGAACTATATGAAAAAAATCCGGTAATAGAGAGTGATAATTTTCGTAATCTGCTTTTATCTTTTGCCGAGGATATGAGAGTTATCCTTATAATGATTGCTGATCGTGTCAATCTTATGAGACAGATTAAGAACACATCTTGCAAAGATGCCCAATACGAAGTGTCTGAAGAAGCCGCTTATCTATATGCTCCGCTAGCTCATAAACTTGGTCTTTATAAATTGAAAAGCGAATTAGAAGATCTCAGTTTAAAGTATATGGAGCATGATGCTTATTACATGATAAAGGAGAATCTTAATGCAACAAAGAAGGATCGCGACGAATATATAGACAATTTCATAAAACCTATAAATAATAAATTAACTGAGGCAGGACTAAAATTTCATATGAAGGGCCGCACAAAAAGCATTCATTCTATCTGGCAAAAGATGAAAAAACAAAAATGCGGTTTTGATGGCATCTATGATTTATTCGCTATCCGTATTATACTTGATTCACCAATAGAGCAGGAAAAGAAACAATGCTGGTTAGTATATTCGATAGTGACAGATATGTATCAGCCTAATCCAAAACGTTTGCGCGACTGGTTATCTATACCGAAATCTAACGGTTATGAAAGTCTGCACATTACTGTGCTTGGTCCTGAAAACAAGTGGGTAGAAGTACAAATACGTACAGAGAGAATGGATGAAGTTGCAGAACGTGGATTGGCTGCTCATTGGCGTTATAAAGGGCTTAAAGGTGAAAGCGGACTCGATGACTGGTTAAACAATATCCGCAATGCCCTTGAAACTAATGATGACATGCTACTTATGGATCAATTTAAGATGGATCTATATGAAGATGAGGTTTTTGTATTCACTCCCAAAGGTGATCTATACAAATTTCCCAAAGGGGCAACTGTGCTTGATTTTGCATATCACATACATTCTAACGTTGGCAACCGTTGTACTGGTGCACGAATTAATAATAAGATTGTACCATTCAGAGAAGTTCTGCATAGTGGTGATCAGGTCGAGATTCTTACGAACAACAATCAAAAACCTAAACAAGATTGGATAAATATAGTTAAGACATCACGGGCTAAAAGCAAAATTCGTCTTGCGATAAAAGAGACTACCATAAAAGATGGTGCCTATGCAAAGGAACTTCTCGAGAGGAAATTCAAAAATCGTAAGATCGATTATGATGATAGTATCATGGCACATCTCATTAAAAAGTTAGGTTTTAAAGAGGTAAGCGAATTCTACAAACAGATTGCAGATGAAATTCTTGATGTTAATACTGTTATAGAGAAATATGTAGAGGTAAAGAATCATCAGGAAAATCCTACCGGCAGTCAATCCCCAACACGTAGTGCAGAAGAGTTCAACTATGAGATTCCTGAATCAGATATAACAAAGAACAACGATGATGTACTTGTAATAGATCAAGACCTCAAAGGAATTGATTTTCAATTGGCAAAATGCTGCCATCCAATATATGGAGATAGTATTTTTGGGTTTGTCACTGTTAGTGGTGGCATAAAAATACATCGTTCAGACTGCCCTAATGCATCTGAACTACGTAAACGTTTTGGCTATCGAATAGTTAAAGCCCGCTGGAGCGGCAAAGGTAGCTCACAATATAGCATAACACTCCGTGTAATAGGCAATGACGATATTGGTATTGTCAACAATATAACAAGTGTAATGAGCAAAGACGACTCTATAACGCTACGTTCAATCAATATAGATAGTCATGATGGACTTTTCAGTGGGAATATATCAGTACAACTTAATAATACTGTTAAGATGGAAGCTCTCATCAAGAAACTTCGGACTATTAAAGGCGTAAAACAGGTCGTAAGAATATAAAATAAAACATACCAATGCTTAACGATCTTATGACCCTACCCCATTTATAGCATTGATTGTTTAAGTTTACGATTGTGCTACGGCTGAACTTTTGTTCTCTGTTCTTTTTATTTTTTCAACCTCAACCTCACTAATATGGCGTAAAAAACTGTATTACAGATTATTATGCGAGTGAGGTTTAGTGAGGTTTCTAACTAAACCTCACTCGTGTAAAGGAGCATTATAGACGATAACCTTTTGTATTAGCAAAGCATAAATAGCTAAAAGCAAAACAACTTGTTTTGATAGACAAATCAACTTATTTTGCTCAACAAAACAAGTTGATTTATCTTGTTATCTTAATGCTTTTTCATAGCTGACACATTACTATTTTTGAAACATATTTTATTATACATATAATTGATGTAATATATTGATATGCTGACATATAGATGTTTTACAATAATTTTATTTTGATATGTATCGACATACTTTTCCTGTTATTATTATACGAGTGAGGTTTAGTTAGAAACCTCACTAAACCTCACTCGTGTAATAATCTGTAATACAGTTTTTTACGCCATATTAGTGAGGTTGAGGTTAAAAAAATGTTTTTATTTTCTTTTCCATTTAATATATTAAGTACACACAACTTACTAGTTAAGGTCATTATTAGTTTATACAAATACCTAATATAGATTAGAAAAACTTATTTTCAGAAAAAAGAAAAGCATAAAATAAAATCACAGCAAGGTATGCCTTGCTGTGATAAATAAATGTCTTATTTATGTGCTATAAAACGGTTGCACTTATTCAGAACTATACAAACAGTGTCATACTTAGAAAGTATATCCTAATGTGAACAACATCTGACTACGCTTATTGCTTACTTTTATTGCATTACAAATATTGTTATCATCAGATGAATCACCACTAGTTGTATCTGCATAGTAACTCATAAATGGATAGAACTCTCCATTTGTCTGGCTATATTGATATGCTAAGTCAAAATTCCAGCTTTTGTATTTATAGCCTAATCCACATGTGATACGATTAGTAGCCTTCCAGTTAGTATAATCAGTTGCAGAACTGTAATATGAGCCCGGTGAATTTAATGTGCCATCCTTAAATCCATCCAAATTATACATTGGAGAAACATAATTGTAACCAAAACGTACAGCAAATGATGGATCTGGTTTAAATTCAACACCTAGTTTCACAGTAGACACCCCTTTTAAAGTCCTGCTTATGTGATTATTCATAACATTATCACTTGAACTATTTTCGTAAGAGTATCCATAATCCCAATCATAACTTGTACCAGTATTGATACGCATATCACAGCTACTATAATCAGCATATTCATAAGTTGCACCTAGAGCAAGGAAGTTGCCGATAGTATGACCAAGGCTTACGCCAAATTTCCATGGAGTATAGAATTTGAAATCATAACTTTCTGCCATATCTGCATTGTTATTAATGTTATTTGCACCATTATTATATGAAAATTTAGCATAGTACTGAGAATAGTTACTTGTAGTTAAATCATACCATGTTGGTGTCTGAACATATACTCCAATTCGGAACGGTGAAGATTCTATAGGTCTAAATATTGCACCAAGTTTAAGATCAAAACCAGTACCTGTAATTTTACGCAAGTCAGATATACCTATTTCGCCACTGCCATTCATGTTTTCAAAATATTCACTATATCCTCTGTAATGAACATCATGCAAACCTGCTGTAACACCAAGATACACACGATCATTAATATTTCCACTTATGTTAAAATCATACTCACCAATATATCCAGTATTTGCTCTCGAAAAATCATACTCAGTTGCAGGATAATTGTAATATTTGCCATCACTGCCTTTTAGTAAATTGCTCATATAAAAGTTGTCCAATTGATTGTATGTTGGATCGTCTTTAGTTGCAAATACGTTATGTTTGTATTTTTCATACGTCAGTTTATTCTGCGAAGCATTATTCAGAGCTCCGGAGGCAGAAAGTACCTCATCAAAATTTTTGCTCTTATGATAATTAAAACCAAAGTTCAGATAAGACTTTTGGCCTGTTCTCATAGCATACACAAATCCTAACTGATCGAAACTCATGTTAGTTTGCTTACCTTTTTCAAAACTTTTGCCATCTTGCTGTGAGACAAATCCAAAGCTACCGTTTACAGTATTATGACGAAATAATCCAAGTCCGGCAGGGTTTGTGTTTATTGTAGATAAATCCGCTCCTAAAGCTTCCATTGCACCACCCATACCAACATAACGCGCAGTACCGTTAAGATCTTCGTTGGCCAACTTAGCATTTTCGTAAGTCTCTTGTGCCGCTGCAGGCATTACCATAAATATTGCTGCAACTATTAATATATTTTTTTTCATAATTCGTATTAATATAAATTGTTGTATAATAATTATATCATTCTCTGTCTTTTTTACCTGCGGCCACCGCCAAAGTGACCTCCACCTCCTCCGCCAGAGAAGCCTCCACCTCCTCCACCAGAATGACCGCCACTAAATCCGCCACCTCTGCTACCACCAAAACTGGAATTATTACTCGGTTCGCTAAAAGAACGACTTGGATTACCATTATTAGTGTTGGTATTGAAATGAGATCTACTTCCAAAACCTGTAGAGCTATTATATGATCCAGAATGCCCACGTGAGCCACCAAAACCACTACCTCCAAAATATGAACGGCTATTATTGAATGTACCTCCACCATAAGAATGGTTACGAGTACCAGTAGGGCCATTCACATAAGTAACAGAAGGTCCATACCAACCTCTATATCCATAATACCATGGATCATAATAGCCACCATAAGACCCATAGTACCAAGGATCATAGTAACCATAATATCCTGTATACCAAGGGTCATACCATCCCCAACGGTTCCAGTATCTTCCGCCTAAGAATCCATAGAAATAAGGGTCGTAGTATCCGTAATAACCATCATATAGTCCCATTCGACGAGTATAATAATAATCGTTATCATCAAGATATTCATCATTATTAAAATACGTTCCGGAACCAGGATACACATTCACTGTATCAGCCGGAAAGCCTCCAACCCCACCATGGAATTCTATGACATCATTTCCTAATGAATCTGAACCAATCTTTTGATAATAGCTTTTAAGTTTGCCATGCCGATTGTATTCATCTACATTTCGATTACAACCACTGTAGTATGACTTATTAGAATTATTATTGTAAGAGTTTGTTATTTCGCCCCCCTTCTTTGGTATAAAGTAGAGGTCATCGTCCTGAGCCATAAGTGTTAATGGCATCACTCCCGCAAGGACTGTTAGAAGAATTAATTTTCTCATAATTATATTCCTTTTTAGTTATTCTTTATTCCATGGTGCAAAAATATATTTTTTTGCTATGCAAAAGTAAGGAAAAACCCTAAACAGGTGTAGGGTTTTACCTATTTTTTGTAAATTTGCGCCATAATTTAACAAGTTATGAAATACTTAAAGGTAGATTTTAACATTAAGCACACATATGCTGATGTTTTCAACATGCAAGATGCACGCGACTTGATAGCTGCAATTACAGGTGAGATTGGTTTTGAATCTTTTGAAGATTCAGAAAATGGTCTAATTGGTTATGTACAAGAATCGTTATTCAACTTAGTTGAATTAAAGATTGCTATAGATGATTTTCCAATTGATGGAGTAGAAATTTCTTTCAATACAACCGAAGCTGAGTATAAGAACTGGAACAGTGAATGGGAGGAAAAAGGTTATGAACCAATAATAATTGATGATAGATGCATTGTACATGACACAAAGCACCCTTCTATCAAAAAGTATCCTATAGATATAACTATTGATGCCAAACAAACTTTCGGAACAGGTACACATCAGACGACCCGAATGATAATAAGACAACTTATAAATATGAATTTGAACGGTAAAGCGTTATTGGATTGCGGATGTGGGACTGGTATATTATCTTTTACCGGTATAATGTGTGGTGCAGCATCTGCTGTTGGTTATGATATAGATGAATGGAGTACTGTTAATGCGAAGCATAATGCTAAAATAAATAAGGTAAAAGGTTTTAATGTCTTGCTGGGAGATTCATCTCTGTTAAGTAATAAGATAACAGGACCATACGATGTCGTCATTGCTAACATAAATCGTAATATCCTTCAGGCAGACATGCCTTCCTTTGTGTCGGTCATGAATCATAAAGCAAAATTGATACTTAGCGGCTTCTATGAAAAAGATGCAAAGTTGCTTGAAACACAGGCAGAAACACTAGGCATGAAATTGGATTGTAAAAATATAGATGACAATTGGTGCTGTATTGTACTGGAAAAGTTATAACTTTTATACCATTTCTGTATTTTTGGTATAAATTAGTCACTCAAACGAAAAAAATTATTATCTTTGCATCTCGAATAAGGAGGTAACAAAAATTAGATTTAACTTGCAAATAATTATGAAACCAACAGCAATTCTACTTCTTCATTGTCCTGACCAACAGGGAATAATATCTGAAGTTACAAAATTCATAACCGATAACAAAGGTAATATCGTTTATTTGGACCAATATGTAGACCGTGTAGACGGAATCTTCTTTATGCGTTTAGAATGGGAACTTGATGGCTTTCTCATACCAAGAGAAAAGATAGAAGAATACATCAATATATTATACTCTTGCAGGTATAATATGACTTTTCATCTTTATTTTACAGATACACGTCCTCGTATGGCAATCTTTGTAAGTAAAATGAGCCATTGTCTGTATGATTTACTGGCTAGATACAAATCCGGAGAATGGAATGTTGATATCCCTTGTATTATAAGCAATCATGAAGACTTGCGATACGTTGCTGAACAATTCGACATTCCTTATTATGTATGGTCAATAAAGAAAGATCACTCTAATAAGGATGAAGTAGAGCAAGCAGAAATGGAATTGATGAAAAAAGAAAAGATCACATTCATAGTTCTAGCAAGATATATGCAGATTATAAGTAATGAGATGATAAAAGCTTTTCCACGTCATATTATCAATATACACCATTCATTTCTACCTGCTTTCGTTGGAGCAAAACCATACCATCAGGCATGGGATCGTGGTGTTAAAATTATCGGTGCAACAAGTCACTACGTCACTGAAGAATTAGACGCTGGCCCAATTATAGAACAAGACGTAGTTCGTATTACGCATAAAGATACCCCTCAAAGTCTAGTTCTTAAGGGGCGTGATCTTGAGAAGATAGTATTAAGTCGAGCTGTTTCTAAACATATAGAACACAAAATATTGACGTATAATAATAAGACAATTATATTCAGTTAACTTATGGATGTAGCAATAGTAAAATATAATGCTGGAAATATAAGGTCTGTAATTAATGGTCTTAAAAGATTAGGGATAAATCCAATACTTACAGACGATCCAGAAACCATCATAAAATCTGAGCGAGTACTTTTTCCCGGACAGGGAGAAGCACGCACAGCTATGGAATATTTACGTGAACATAAGTTAGATAAGGTGATTAAGGATCTAAAACAGCCTGTTTTAGGAATATGCATTGGTCAACAGTTGCTGTGCAAACATTCTGAAGAGGGCGACACGGAATGCCTTGGCGTTTTTGATGCGGAAGTTAAGCGTTTCTGCCCTACCCGACATGAAGATAAGGTTCCTGCAATGGGCTGGAATGAAATAACGAACCTTAAGAGCAAACTATATATTGGGGTTGACGAAAATAAATTTGTATATTTTGTACATAGCTATTACGTACCTGTTTGCGAATTTACTATAGCAACCGCAAATTATATACAATCATATAGTGCATCTTTACATAAAGACAATTTCTACGCCTGTCAGTTTCACCCTGAAAAGAGCGGAGATGTTGGTGAAAAAATTCTCAAAAATTTTATGGACATTAAGCTATAATGATATGATAGAACTGATACCGGCAATAGATATAATAGACGGAAAATGTGTACGCCTTACAAAAGGTGACTATTCGCAGAGAAAAATATATAATAGCAATCCTTTGGAAGCAGCCATCGAATTTGAAAAGATGGGATTTAGTCGATTGCATGTAGTTGACTTAGACGGTGCACGTACGAAACATATTGTTAATGATAAGACTCTTAGAGAAATAACAGATAATACAAATCTTATAGTTGATTTTGGTGGTGGCATAAAGACTGAAGAGGATATAAAAAAAGCATTTAATGCAGGTGCGTCAATGGTTACAATTGGAAGTATTGCCGTAACCAAACCAGAACTGTTTGTATCATGGATAAAGCGTTTTGGGAGTGAGAAGATAATTCTTGGAGCAGATGTGAGAAACGGCAAAATATCTATAAACGGGTGGAAAGAAGACAGTAAAGAAGATCTACTTCCATTTCTGAAGTATTATATTGACAGAGGCGTTAAAACAGTTTTGTGCACGGATATATCAAAAGATGGAACACTACAAGGACCAGCTACGGATCTATATAAAGAGGTTATGACTGTTTATCCCAACCTGCATCTTATCGCAAGTGGTGGCGTATCTAGTAATGAAGATATAGAAAACTTAGAAAAAGAAGGAATTCCTGCCGTAGTATTTGGAAAAGCTTACTATGAAGGAAAAATTGACATCAAGGGAATATTCAAAATATGAACGAAAATAGAACCAAAGGACTAGCAAAAAGAATTATACCATGTTTAGATGTAAAAGATGGTATAACTGTAAAGGGAACAAACTTTGTAAATTTGCGAAAAGCTGGAGACGCTGTTGAACTTGGAAAAGCTTATAGTGAAGCTGGTGCAGATGAACTCGTTTTTCTTGATATAGCAGCTAGTTATGAAGGACGAAAGACATTCACAGACCTAGTCAATAGAGTCGCATCTGAGATAAATATACCATTCACTGTTGGAGGCGGTATAAATGAGTTGGCCGATGTTGAACGACTCCTGTTTGCAGGAGCAGATAAAGTGAGCATAAACAGTTCTGCGATAAAAAATCCAAAGCTAATTAACGAGATTACCAGTAGATTTGGTAGTCAAGTTTGTGTTTGCGCTATAGATGCAAGGCATGATGAAGATGGATGGCATTGTTATCTTAATGGTGGTAGAGTACGCACAGAAAAAACGCTAAAAGAATGGGCCAAAGAAGTTCAAGACAGAGGCGCTGGAGAAATACTCTTTACAAGTATGAACAATGATGGTGTAAAAAACGGATATGCAAATGATGCTCTAGCTATGCTGGCTGATGAATTGTCAATACCGGTTATCGCTAGTGGAGGTGCTGGTAATATGGAACACTTTAAAGACGCTTTTACTAAGGGAAAAGCTGATGCCGCTCTAGCAGCTAGCGTATTCCACTTTGGCGAAATAACAATACCGGAACTGAAAAGATACCTCAGAACTGAAGGAATAAATGTAAGAATATAATAATAGCTATATAAATAAACAAAATGAAAATCGATTTTGAAAAAATGGGAGGACTTGTTCCAGCTATAATTCAGGACGCAACTACGAAGAACGTTCTAATGCTTGGTTTTATGAACGAAGAAGCCTACAAAAAGACTATTGAAACTAAGAAAGTTACATTCTATAGCCGTACTCGTAAATGCTTGTGGACAAAGGGTGAGACTTCAGGAAATTTTCTTAATCTTGTAAGTATTGCCAATGATTGTGACAGCGACACCCTACTTATAAAAGTAAATCCCGTAGGTCCTGTATGCCATAAAGGTACTGATACTTGCTGGGGAGAAAATAATAATGCAAATCCATTACTGTTTCTTACATCACTTCAAGACTTTATAGAAAAAAGACATGAGGAAATGCCAGAAGGATCATACACAACTAGTCTGTTTAAGGATGGATTGAACAGAATGGCACAAAAGGTTGGAGAAGAAGCACTTGAGGCCGTTATAGAAGCCACAAATGGAACTAACGAAAGACTTGTATACGAAGGATCTGATATGATCTATCATCTAATAGTACTGCTAACTAGCAAGGGATTACGTATAGAAGATCTTGCAAAGGAGCTACAGGTCCGCCATGACCCAAACTGGCACAAACACTAATAATAACAAAGATAAAGAAAGTAGCAAATGCTAATAGATTATCAGAACGTTAATATTTATCATGAAGATGTGAAAGTTCTGGAAGGTGTGAATTTTCATGCCGATGAGGGCGAATTCATTTATCTTATTGGTAAGGTAGGATCCGGTAAAAGCTCTTTACTAGAAACTATCTATATGGAGTTAGATATAAAGGAAGCAGAAAAAGCTGAAGTGTTGGGATACGATGTTTTAAATACAAAGCGCAAAGAAGTCCCTATACTACGCAAAATGACTGGAATTATATTTCAAAATTTCCAATTGCTTTCAGACCGTACTGTCTATAAGAATTTGAGGTTTGTACTAAGAGCTACTGGTTGGAAAGATAAAAAACGTATTGATGAACGTATTGATGAAACGCTCACTGATGTAGGTATGGTTGATGCTAAAAATAAGATGCCTCATGAATTATCTGGTGGTGAACAACAACGTATCGCAATTGCAAGAGCTATATTAAACAAGCCAAAACTTATTGTTGCAGATGAGCCAACTGGTAATCTTGATCCGGACACAGCAAGCCAGATTGTCGAACTTTTGAGAAGTATATGTCAGACAGGTACAGCTGTAATTATGTCAACACATAATATGCCAATGTTAGATAAATATCCAGGCATTGTATATCAGTGCAAAGACTGCAAACTGAATGAGATAACAAAAGATTTTAATAAAATATCTCTTTCTGAAGAAGAAGAATAAATACAATCTAAATAATAGACCAATGAAAGTAATGAAATTCGGTGGCACATCCGTTGGTTCTGCTGAACGTATGAAAAATGTAGCCAACTTAGTGACAGAATCAGGACAACAGAGATTTTTGGTTCTATCTGCTATGTCTGGTACAACAAATTCACTTGTAGAAATTTCTAATTATCTCTACAAGAAAAATCCAGAGGGAGCCAATGAGGTAATTAACCGTCTGGAAGTAAAATATATGAAGACAATAGAAGAACTCTATTCGTCTAAAGAATGGAAAGATAATACAAAAAATTTCCTTAAAAGTGAATTCGACTATCTTCGTTCTTTTACAAAGGAACTTTTCACAAGTTTCGAGGAGAAGAGTATAGTAGCACAAGGTGAAATCATGAGTACAAACATGATGACTAACTATATGAAAGAGCAAGGGAAAGATGTTGTTTTGCTATCGGCTTTGGATTTCATGCGTACAGATAAAAACGCTGAACCTGATCCTCAATATATAAAGGAAAAATTAGTTGCAATTATTGAGAATGATCCAAATCAACAGATATATATAACTCAAGGATTCATATGCCGTAATGCTTATGGAGAAATAGATAATCTTCAACGTGGAGGAAGTGATTATACAGCTTCTCTTATTGGTGCAGCAATAAATGCAGAAGAGATACAAATATGGACAGATATAGATGGCATGCACAACAACGATCCTCGTATTGTTGATAAAACTACACCGGTTCATAGATTATGCTTCGAAGAAGCAGCTGAACTAGCATACTTTGGAGCAAAAATACTACACCCAACTTGTGTTCAACCTGCAAAATTTTCAGGAATACCAGTACGTCTGCTAAACACAATGAATCCTTCTGCAGAAGGTACTACTATAAGCAATACCTCCGAGAAAGGAAAGATAAAAGCGGTAGCAGCCAAAGATAGTATTACTGCTATTAAGATTAAGAGCAGTCGTATGCTTTTGGCTACAGGCTTTTTACGAAAAGTTTTTGAAATATTTGAAAGTTACCAGACCAGTATTGACATGGTATGTACAAGCGAGGTTGGTGTCTCAATGAGTATTGATGATAACTCACACGTAAATGAGATTGTTGACGAACTAAAAAAATACGGAACAGTAACAATAGACAATGACATGTGCATTATTTGTGTTGTTGGTGATTTGGACTGGAGCAATGTTGGATTTGAAACTCTTGCGACAGATGCAATGAAGGATATCCCTGTGAGAATGATTAGTTATGGCGGTAGCAACTATAATATATCATTTCTTATAAAGGCTGTAGATAAAAAGAGAGCACTGCAAAGTTTAAGTAATTTACTGTTTAAAAACAGATAATTGTAAATAAAAATATGAAAGGAAAATTCCCTATAGACAAATTTCGCAAATTGCGGACTCCATTTTACTATTATGATACTGAACTTCTGAGAAAAACTCTTAAGACAATAAACTCAGAAGCCGGTAAGCATGAGGGATTTATTGTGCATTATGCAATAAAAGCAAATGCGAACCCCAAAATACTTAACATAATATGTCAAAATTCTTTAGGTGCAGACTGTGTAAGTGGTGGAGAAATAGAAGCGTCAATAAAGGCTGGTTTCCCTGCTAATAAAATAGTTTTTGCTGGCGTCGGTAAAAGCGATTGGGAAATAAAGTTAGGACTGGAAAAAAATATTTTATGTTTTAACGTAGAAAGTATCGCAGAACTTGAAGTTATCAATGATATTGCTGCCAGCATGAATAAAGTTGCATCCGTTGCTTTCAGAATAAATCCTAATGTAAGTGCACATACACATGCAAATATTACGACAGGACTAGCCGAAAATAAATTTGGTATAGCAATGCATGATATGGAAGGAGCTATTGAAGAAGCTGCAAAAATGAAAAACATAAAGTTTACTGGATTGCACTTTCATATTGGTTCACAGATACTCGACATGGGCGACTTCGAAGCTTTATGTAACCGTATTAATGATTTACAAGATGAATTAGAAAAACATCATATAAAGGTTGAAAACATAAATGTTGGTGGTGGTCTTGGAATAGACTATCAACATCCAAACCGCATGCCTATTCCTGATTTTAAGGATTACTTTGACACATATGCACATCATCTTCGTTTGCGACCATGGCAAAAACTACACTTCGAACTTGGCCGTGCTGTTGTAGCTCAATGCGGTACGCTTATAACGAAAACGCTGTATATAAAAAAGGGAACAGCAAAGCAGTTCGCTATAGTTGATGCAGGAATGACAGATCTTATACGCCCGGCACTATACCAAGCATACCATAAGATTGAGAACATCTCAAGCGAAGAGGACAATGATACATATGATGTTGTTGGCCCAATATGCGAAAGCAGCGATGTATTTGCTAAGGCTGTAGACCTGAATAAGAGCCACAGAGGAGATTTTATGGCGATACGCTCAGCAGGAGCTTATGGAGAAATAATGGCGTCACAATACAATTGCAGAAAATTACCTAAAGGTTATACATCAGAAGAAATGGGTGTTGAATCATAAGGATTAATATGAGACTTGATACTTTAACAATATTTATATGCTGTAGCATAGTCTTTATGGCTATAGTTACTCCACTTATTAACATATTTATCCGCAGTATTCGATTATTAAGAATATACAGGAAAATATATGATGACAGGGAAACAAAAGTTTCCGATGTTAAGTTTTCTATAGTTATAACCGCTCAAGACAATGAACAAGAATTAGAAAAGAATCTTCCTGCAATATTTGAGCAAGATTACGAATCTGGATTTGAAGTAATTGTCGTTACTGGAAAATCAGATGATGAAACAGATACAGTAGTTAAGAATCTTCAAAAAGAACATTCTAACTTGTATACTACATTCATTCCTGATTCAAGCCGCTATATGAGTAGAATGAAGTTAGCTGTTACACTTGGTGTTAAGGCAGCAAAGAGTGATTGGATAATACTACTTGGACCGGAATGCAAACCAGAAACGAACCAATGGCTTAAAAGCATGTCCATACATTGCAATAATAACAAAGACCTCGTGCTGTGTTATTCCAATTATGATAATGAGACTAATAAATATTACAGATTTAGAAGACTCTATTTACAACTTTACGCAATACGTGAGGCATTAGGCAAACGAGCATATTGTTCTACAGGTTATAGTGTTGCATTTAGAAAAAGCTCATTTATGAAGCATAATGGATTTCTAAACAATCTGAAATATGAGCGTGGGGAATTCGATTTTATCGTAAACGAATATTCAGAAGATTATAATACAGACGTAGTTGTAGAACATGATGCTCGCCTTATTGTAGACAATCCTTCAAAGAAAAGCTGGCTTAATGAGCAAATGTATTATATGGATACACGGAGACATCTTGCAAGAAGAATATGGCATAGGATAAAGTTTAATACTGATATGTTTTTTATGCATATCAACTATATAGCTGAAATAGCATTAATGGTATACTTTGGAATAATGCATAACTGGATTGTACTAGGAGCCTCTGCTTTCGCATTCATTTGTACAATATTAATAAGGACTATTGTTGCTAATAAAGTTATAAAATTTTTCGATTCTGGTATAAGTGTTTTATCAATAATACCTTTTGAATTAAGGATGATATGGACACAACTATACCTAAAAATGAGGTATCTCATTACAGAAAAGAAAGATTTTATAAGAAAGTAACTTATGGTTGTTCTACACTATATAGATAAATTTGATATTAGCATAGACCTTGATTCAAAATTTATTAAGGTCTTATGCGATGGAATGTCTGAATATGCAGAATCACATATAGCAACAAAATATTATGTTCATAATGAAGAATGTTCGAATGATTTAGTTCATATTGTAAATAAAAGAAATGGACTCATAAAAACATTATATGATATTATGCCAAAAGTAGTCCACGTCCATGGATGTTGGTCTTATGATACAGCTAAATTTCTTCTTGCGGCTAAGCGACGGGGGTTCTATACAGTATGGTCTCCACATGGAGGATTGCAAAGTTGGACTATAAAGAACAATTTTTATAGTAAAAAACTATCTCGCATAATTTTATATCAGTTTATAGCAGCCCATCAATCTGATATGATACATACAAGTGGTATTATTGAAGAAAAAAATGTAAAAAGGCTTAGATGGAATAGAAATGTTAGTATAATAAAAAATTCTCTAGTTACTCAAGAGATTACTAGTGAACAAATGTGTAAAGAAATGGCAACTATGTATCAAAACATAATTGACAGACACATCAATAATGAAATAGGTATATCTACTCAAAAAGCTTTTTTCTCATTAATTAAAGCAGGTCTGACAAGAGAGAATATTTCTTTAAGGCCTGGAATTAGTATATTTTCCGAAAACGAAAGGAAAAATTTCACCCTTTTGAAATATGAAGATTGGAGAAATTTATCTATATTTGCTGATAAAAAGGGTATGAATTACATAATATCGCAAGGATTAAATGTATTGGGCATTGAAAATGTAATGAATATTCCACATGAAGTGACAGTTATTCCTTCGGATAAAAATATTAATGATATTACATCATATATTACTGAACTAAAAAAGAAAGTATCTCACAAGAAAATAACATTAAAGGATATGGCAACACTATATAGTTTGCTAAGATATAATGATTATAATGAAGACGAACTTATTGAAAAATTAAAACAAGAAAATACAAGGAAATTTATGGGGAGGCTTGAATCTATACTAGTTGAATTATTTGACATGGAAGAAGGTTTTTTACCTGTTGAAACAATAAATGATCATCAAACTACTCATTTAAAGAATATTATTAATAAATGAAATTCTTAACTTATTATGACAACTACTAAATATAACATAGAAAAGGATGTTAGATATATGCAACTACTATCTCAATCTTTTCCTACAATAGCTGATGCTAGTACTGAAATTATAAATCTTGAGGCAATTCTTAATTTACCTAAAGGCACAGAGCATTTTCTAGCTGATCTACATGGTGAATATGAAGCATTTCAACATGTGCTGAAAAATGCATCCGGTAACATAAAACGAAAAGTTAACGAACTATTTGGCAATGAACTGCGCGAAATAGAAAAGAAGGAGTTATGCACTCTGATATACTATCCTGAACAAAAGTTGGAGTTGGTAAAATCAGCTGAAAAAGATATTAACGACTGGTATCACATAACTTTACACAGATTAGTTAAAGTTTGCCGTGATGTTTCTAGTAAATATACAAGATCGAAAGTTCGTAAATCATTACCATCTGATTTTAGTTATATAATTGAGGAACTTCTTCATGAACATACAGAAGATATTGACAAGACTGCATATGTTAATGTTATTGTAGATACTATTATCTCTACAGGTCGCGCAGATGATTTCATAATAGCTCTCGCCAATGTAATTCAACGACTTTCTATAGATCAGTTACATATTCTTGGCGATGTTTATGACCGCGGGCCAGGTGCACACATAATAATGGATACATTAGACAAATATCATAGTTGGGATATTCAATGGGGAAATCATGATATATTGTGGATGGGAGCCTTTGCCGGCAATGATGCATGTATGTGCAATGTTATACGTATGTCACTAAGATATGGCAATCTTGCAACTCTTGAAGAAGGTTACGGCATAAATATGGTGCCACTAGCAACATTTGCAATGGAAACATACAAAGACGATCCTTGTACAGAATTTGTACCTAAAGTAGAAAAGAATGATAAGATTGACGAAAAAACAAGATACCTTACAGCGCAAATGCATAAAGCCATAAGTATAATACAATTTAAGACTGAGGCGCAACTGTATGAAAAGCATAGCGAATGGGAAATGAAAGACCGTGAGCTTTTTAAAAATATTGACTACGAAAATGGTATCTGTACAATTGACGGACACGAGTATGAAATGGTAAGTAACAATTTTCCGACTATAAATCCCAAACATCCTATAGCACTAACTGAAGAAGAAAATTTGTTGCTAAAAAAACTTCGTCATTCTTTCTCTGTAAGCGAAAAGCTGCATAAGCACATCAACACCTTATTAGGCCATGGATGTATGTATGCTGTATATAACTCGAATCTACTTTTCCATGCCTCTGTGCCACTTAATGAAGATGGAACATTAAAAGAGGTAGAAATATACGGAAAGAAGTATAATGGAAAAGAACTGATGCAAAATACAGGCATGATGATAAGAACGGCATTTCAGGTTGATTCAGACTCTGACGAAAAAGACTATGCCATAGATTATTTTCTATACCTATGGTGTGGCAAAGATTCGCCACTATTCAATAAATCAAAGATGGCAACATTTGAGAGGTACTTTTTAAAGGATGAAGGAACATACAAAGAAGAGAAAGGTAACTATTTCAAATTAAGGGATAATGAAGATGTCTGTGACAGAATATTAGATGCCTTTGAAGTTAAAGGTGTAAATCGCCATATAATAAACGGACATGTACCCGTACACGTTATGAACGGAGAGAATCCAATAAAAGCAAATGGAAAACTTATGGTTATTGATGGCGGTTTCAGTAAAGCCTATCACAATGAGACAGGAATTGCAGGATATACCCTAGTATACCATAGTCGTGGTTTTCAACTAGTACAACATGCCCCCTTTACATCTGCAGCAGATGCTATAAAAAAAGGAACTGACATAAGAAGTACAACTATGATTGTCGAAATGTCATCTCATAGAATGCTTGTTGAAGATACAGATAAAGGAGATGAACTGCGCACTCAAATTGAAGATTTAAAAGAGTTGCTCTATACATACAGACACGGCTTTATAAAAGAAAAAAGAAATTAAAAAAGGATGTTCATAACAGAACATCCCTTTTATTTGAATTAAAATGGTAAATCATCAGAACTACCAACTTCTTCACTATCTCCTTGAGGGAATGGTACTGTATCACCTGTAGATGGTGGTGGAAAAGCGCCTGGAGCAGCAGACATTGGAGGTACACCACCAGCCATTGCTTGAGCCTGGGCAGGGTCAACATGTTCCACTTTCCATGCACGAAGATCATTAAACCAACGACCGTTCCATTCACGGGCATTTATGTCGAATGATACCGTAAGTGTATCACCTGCCTGTATATTAAATTGAGCAATCTTATCTTCTCCAAAAACATTGAAAACGCATTTTTTAGGAAACTGATCCATTGTCTCTATGACATAATCTTGAGTTTTCCATTGATTACCTGTGCGAGCAGACACACCTCCTTTTGGTTCAAGGCAGGCGATAATTTTTCCTGTAATTTCCATATTCAAATTAAGTGATTTATGTTTTATCGACTGCGAAATTACTAAAATCATTTTAAAAACATCAAAAAAGAAGGATATTTTTTTCTATTAAAGTATTTTTTTTGTATTTTTGTACCACTAATTGAATAAAATAATAAAAACATAAATATACTAATGAAATTTACATTATCAAGCACTGCTTTAAGCAGCAAACTATCAGCATTGTCCAGAGTAATTAATAGTAAAAATTCTCTTGCCATACTTGACTGTTTTCTCTTTCATGTGAAAGACGGTAAGCTCACCATCACTGCTTCTGACAGCGAAAACGTAATGAAAAGCACAATTTCACTGAACGAATCAGACTCTGAAGGAAAATTCTGTGTTTCTAATCATACGATACTTGATGCTGTTAAAGAATTATCCGAACAGCCTCTTACGTTTGAGGTTAATCTGGATTCACTCAATATAAATATTGCATACCAGAATGGGCACTTTAATTTCATAGGCCAAAATGCCGATGAATATCCTGTAAGTCAAGATGTTGACGCTAGTGCGACAACAATACTTATTAATTCAGATATTCTAAGTGACAATATAAACCGCTCACTTTTTGCTACTGCACAAGACGAATTAAGGCCTGTCATGAACGGAGTCTTCTTTGATATAACTCCTGAATTTTTAGCTATTGTAGCAACAGATGGTCATAAATTGGTTCGCAATAAGAATTTCTCTATCAAGAGCGAAACACCTGCTTCTTTCATATTACCAAAGAAGCCAGCTAATCTTCTTAAGAATCTTCTCACACATGACAATGGAGATGTAACAATAAGATTTAACGATAGAAATGCAGAAATAGCCTTTGGCGATGGTATGATTACATGTCGCTTGATTGAAGGTCGTTATCCCAATTATGAATCTGTAATTCCTAAAGACAATCCTAACACATTATGCATAGATCGTATTGCGTTGTCAAGTGCAATGAGACGTGTACTTGTATCTGCGTCACAAAGTAGTTCTTTGGTACGCTTTCATATACAGCCAGGATTGCTAACTCTAAAGGCAGATGATACTGATTATGGAAGAAGTGCAGAGGAAAATATAGTATGCGAATATACAGGAAATGCTATGGATATTGGTTTCAAGGGAACTTCTATGACTGAGGTATTGAGTAACTTAACCAGCCAAGAAGTAAATATTATGTTAGCCGATCCATCAAGACCTGGTGTAATTATTCCATCAGAACAACCTGAAAACGAAGATGTTTTGATGCTAATAATGCCAATGCTATTAAACGATTAAAAAAGATTATAATGACATTAAAACTTAAAAGACCTCTCGTAGTTTTCGATTTGGAAACTACTGGGATAGACTTGGTTAATTCCAAAATAATACAAATTTCATACATTAAAGTTTATCCTGATGGTAAAGAAGAACGAGGCAATCAATATATAAACCCCGAACAGCATATACCAGAAGAGGTTACAGCCATTACGCATATTACAGATGATGATGTAATAGACCAACCTACATTCAAAGAAGTTGCATCACAATTAGCAGAAACATTCAAATCTTGCGACTTTGCAGGTTTCAATTCAAACCGTTTCGATATTCCACTTCTAGAAGAAGAGTTCCTTCGCTCAGGAATTGACTTTGATTTCAGCAAGAGTCGGTTAATAGATGCTCAGGTAATTTACCACAAGATGGAACCCAGAAATTTATCAGCAGCTTATCGTTTTTATACCGGACACAAAATGGAAGAGGACTTTCAAGCTCATAAAGCTGACCAAGATACAGAAGCAACATACAGAGTGCTTACCTCTCAGTTAGATTTCTATAGCGAAGAGAAACAGGATGAAAAAGAACGCTGTTTAGAAAATGATATAGATTATCTTCATGAATTTTCAAAACAAAATCGTAATGTAGATTTTGCAGGTCGTATAGTATACAACGATAAGGATGTGGAAGTGTTCAATTTTGGGAAATACCGCAATCAACCTGTTACAGAAGTCCTCAAAAAAGATCCAGGATATTATAGTTGGATACTTCAGAGCGATTTTACTCTAAACACGAAACAAGTTCTAACCAGAATACGTCTGCGCGAATTTAATAAGTAAGCCATATGCTGAAAGGTAAAAAAATAGTATTGGGTATCACGGGCAGCATTGCAGCATATAAAGCATGCTACATAATACGTGGACTTATAAAATGTGGAGCTGATGTACAAGTGGTAATAACACCATCAGGGAAAGAGTTTATATCCCCTATTACATTATCAGCCCTTACTCATAAACCTGTTATTAGCGAGTTTTTCTCGCAACGTGATGGTACATGGAATTCGCATGTTGACATTGGCCTTTGGGCTGACGCTATGCTCATTGCTCCATGTACAGCAGCAACATTAGGAAAAATGGCTAATGGTATTGCTGATAACATGCTCATTACTACATACCTTTCTATGAAAGCACCTGTATTTATTGCTCCAGCTATGGACTTAGATATGTATGCACATCCTTCTACACAAGCAAACATATCTAAATTATGCTCTTTTGGAAACGTATTTATTGATCCACAGAGTGGTTTTCTTGCCAGTGGATTGGAGGGGAAAGGTCGTATGGAAGAACCTGATGAGATTGTAAGGCAAATAGATGATTTTTTCGAGGTCAAAGACTTAAAAGGAAAGAATGTACTTATAACAGCAGGGCCAACATACGAAAAAATAGACCCTGTACGATTTATTGGCAACTACTCTAGCGGGAAAATGGGATATGCAATTGCAGAAGAGTGTGCTAGAAGAGGTGCTAATGTTACGTTAGTATCTGGTCCGGTTTCATTAAAAGTTGTTCACCATAATATAAAACTTATTGATGTAGAAAGTTGCAAGCAGATGTATGAAGCGGCTACTAAATCTTTCGAGTCATCCAATATTGCCATACTATGTGCAGCTGTAGCTGATTTCAAGCCAGAAAATGTTGCTGAAAAGAAAATAAAAAGAGAAAAAGATAACTTGACAATAAAGCTTAAAGCTACAAATGATATTGCTGCGGCACTTGGCCAAAACAAAAAAGCTCACCAATTACTAGTGGGCTTTGCGCTTGAAACCAACGATGAAGAAGCTAATGCATACAAGAAATTGGAACGCAAGAACTTTGATTTTATTGTATTAAACTCTCTGAACAATAAAGGAACATGTTTTAAGTCAGAAAACAACCAGATAAGTATTATAAGTAAAACGGATAAAAAGGATTACCCTATTAAGTCAAAAAAAGATGTGGCGAAAGACATTATTGATTATCTATGTACAAAACTTTAATCATCATATTCATAGTTACAACACTAATTGACCATAGTCTGTCAGCACAGGAGCTGCAAGCTAAGGTTACAATAAACCATAACCAAATACAAGGCACAGACGCTAGTGTATTCGATAATCTACAGCAGTCACTCGAACATTTTATTAATGAACATCAATGGACGAACCTCCAGTTTGCTAGAAACGAACGAATAGTTTGCAATTTTAATATAACTGTGACAAAGTATGATAAATCTTCAAACCAATTTACTTGCTTTGCGCTTATTAATGCTAACAGACCTGTTTACAATTCATCTTATAATACTTCATTATACAGCAATAAAGATATAGATTTCAACTTTGAATTTTCTCAGTTTGATCAACTCAATTTTAAGGATAATACAGTGGATAATCAACTGACTGCATTGTTTGCATATTATGCCTATTTAATTATCGGAATAGATCTTGATAGCTTTTCACCATATGGAGGTACTGATGTATTGCAACAATGTATTAATCTTACCAATAATGCCCAAAGCCTTAATTACTCAGGATGGAAAGCTTTTGAGACAAGTAAAAATCGCTTTGCCATAATAAATGATTATATGGACGAAGGCATGAAACCGTTTAGAAAATTACAATACGAATATTACCGAACAGGCCTTGATGAAATGTCAATAAATGCAGAACGCGGTCGTATAAACATCACGTCAACTATTGAAGACAATTTAAATAAAGCACACAAAGAAAAGCCACTAAGTCTCCTTCCACAGATATGGACAGACTATAAAAAAGAAGAGTTGGCAAAAATATATAAAGGTAAGGGCACACAAAAAGAAAAAGAGCAGATATACAACATGCTTTTAGAAATTAATGCATCACAAAGTAAATATTGGGACGAAATTGAAAAATAATTAAATAAGCCATGTTAACAAAACTATATATAAAAAATTTCACAATAATAGATACCCTAGACATAGACTTCTCTTCAGGTTTCTCTGTTATAACAGGCGAAACTGGAGCTGGGAAAAGTATTATAATAGGGGCTATAGGATTGTTATTAGGGCAGAGAGCCGACTCGAAAGTTATAAAAGATGGAACAGAAAAATGCATTATAGAAGCACATTTTGACTTATCAAAATATTCAATGAAATCGTATTTTGATGATAATAATATTGATTATGAAGATTCAGACTGCATTATCCGTAGAGAACTTTCAACAAATGGGAAAAGTAGATCATTTATTAATGATACCCCTGCCCCACTATCTGTGCTAAAGTCCATTGGCGAGAAACTTATTGATGTGCATAGTCAACATCAGAATTTGCTTCTGCAACATGATGATTTCCAACTTGAAGTAGTAGACATTATCGCTGGAGATTCTAAAGATTTGGACGAATACAGTGACATCTATACAAAATATAAGGATGCGAAAAAAGAGGTACAAAGAATAAAAGAGAGTATACAGAATAAAAAAGAAAATAAAGATTTTCTTAGATTTCAGTTTGAAGAACTAAACAAAGCTAATCTCGTGGAAGGAGAACAAGAACAGTTAGAACAGACCAGTTCTACAATGAATCATGCTGAGGAAATAAAAAACAGTTTGTTCAATACAGACACTTCTTTATCTGATGAAGGTAACGGAATAATTCAAAAGCTTAGATATTCAGCGGCACAACTTCATAATATAGAGGACGTATACCCTGAAGTGAAAGAACTAGCTCAACGTATAGACGATAGTTATATTGAACTAAAAGATATAGCAGATGAAATCAGCACAAGATGCGTAAACATTGACTTTGATCCTAAAGAGCTAGATGAGATAACTTCAAAACTAGATACAATATACAGTTTACAACAAAAACATCACTGTACTACCGTAAAAGAACTTATAGACTTGAGGGAAAGTATAAATCAGCAATTGCAAGATATTGAAAATGGTGATGATATACTACTTGACATACAGAACAAAGCAAATATGCTAGAGCAGAAATGTATTGAAAAAGCAAAATATCTAAGTGCTGAACGAAGGAAATCATCCAAAATAATAGAAAAAGATGTCCTGAAACGTTTACAGACCCTAGGTCTTCCTAAAGTAAGATTTGAAATAGAATTTCAACATTGCGATTTGTGCAATAACGGTAACGATAAAGTCTCTTTTATGTTTAGTGCAAATCCTGGTACACAGTTGCAACAAGTATCTCAAGTAGCCAGCGGCGGAGAAATTGCCAGGCTGATGCTATCGTTAAAAGCCATGATAAGTGGTGCTGTAAAATTGCCTACAATCATTTTTGATGAGATAGACACAGGTGTAAGCGGTAGCATAGCTGAGAAAATGGCCAGAATAATGCAAGAAATGGCAAACAACGACAGACAAGTAATAAGTATTACCCATTTACCCCAAATAGCAGCTATGGGAACAACTCACTATAAAGTATACAAGGAGCAAACGTCTACTGGAACAAAAAGCAATATGAAAAAACTTTCAGCAGATGAAAGGATAAAAGAAATAGCACAAATGCTCAGTGGCAGTACACTAACAAAAGCAGCATTACAAAACGCAAAAGAATTATTAAATCAAATATGATGAAACGTATATATACATCCTTGCTTGCAATTATAATAGCAAGCACAACCCTTTTTGCACAAATCCCTAATTGGGCATCAAAGGCAGCTAAATCAGTATTTAAATTAACAACATTCAAACAGGATGGCAGTTTATTAACGTCTGTAAACGGTTTCTTTATTGGAACAAATGGAGAAGCAATAAGTTCATTCACTCCATTTAAGGGAGCTTCAAGTGCAGTTATTGTCGATTCAAATGGTAAAAAATACAATGTAGCTTGTATGCTAGGAGCTAACGACATATACGATATTGCTAAATTTAGAGTAGAAGGTACAAAATCACAGCCACTAACAGTTGCTAATACGGCTGCAGAAAAAGGATCAACAATATGGCTCCTGCCCTATTCCATTAAAAATCCAGATTGTCAGCAAGGAACTGTAAGCAAATCTGAGAGTTTTCTGAGTAACTATAATTATTATACATTGGATTTGAAAGCAAACGAAAACTGCATCAGTTGCCCAATAATGAACCAAAGCGGTGAAGTCATAGGTATATTGCAACCATCTGCTGACGGCATAAGTAAAGAGACATATGCAGTAAGTGCATCTTTTGCCGCATCACAAAATATCACAGGATTAAGTATAAACGACAATACTTTGAATTCAACATTTATCAGTAAAGATCTTCCTGACGATAAAGATCAAGCAATTGTAACCTTGTATATAGCTCAACAGAAAGGTGCAGATGAATTTAAGCAAGTAATAGAAAAATTTATCAATAAGTTCCCTAATGTTGCTGATGGGTATATTTCTAGAGCTCAGTTAGAGGCAGATCAAGACAATTTTATAAGTGCAAAATCAGATATGGAGAAGGCATTAAAAGTTGCGGACAAAAAAGACGATGTGCATTACAGTTACAGTAAATTGATATATCAGAAGGAAATATATAAATCAGATAAACCATACAAAGACTGGAATTTGGATTTGGCGTATAATGAGGCAAAAAAAGCTTACGACATAAATTCAACGCCAATGTATAAGTATCAGATGGCACAAATATTATATAGTCAGAAAAAATATCAAGACGCATATAATACATATATTGAACTAACCAAGACACCTCTTAAAAATGCGGAGATATTTTATGAGGCTGCACAGAGCAAAATCCAATTACAGGCTAGCGACACCGTAATTTGCGCATTGCTAGACAGCGCTGTAAATTGCTTCACCAAACCATATACTAGAGATGCGGCTCCATATATACTTGCTAGAGCTACAAAACTAGATAACATGAAAAAATACCGTGAAGCTGTTAATGACTATAACGACTATGAGACCTTGATGCGAAGTAGTATTAATGATAGTTTTTACTATATACGTGAGCAAGCAGAACTAAATGCACGTCTATACAAACAAGCTCTTGACGATATAAGCAAAGCAATAGAACTGAATCCTAAAGAGGCAACATACTATGCGGAGCAAGCCAACTTAATGCTACGTGTAAATATGCTTGAAGATGCCTTAAACAGTGCCAAGAAATGCGTCGACATGGCTCCAAAATATTCAGACGGTTATCTAATACTTGGTCTCATACAAGTCAAAAAAGGTAATAAAGAAGATGGTATGCAGAATCTACAAAAAGCAAAGTCGCTTGGCAATACTCAAGCCGATAGCGTAATCGAAAAATATAAGTGAATAAAAAAAATGCAATAAAATATTTGGTCTTTACCATAAAAAGAAGTACCTTTGCAGCCACAAAAGGGGTTCAGTAGCTCAGTTGGATTAGAGCAACGCCCTTCTAAGGCGTGGGTCAAGGGTTCGAATCCCTTCTGAATCACTTAAAGAAAAGCCCTATAAATAGGGCTTTTCTTTTTTTATAGGCAAAGCAGCATTATTGTATATTAAAATATTTGTAAGCTATCAATTTTCACTAGTTGTATTACTAACCGGCGTAATGCCAATTTTTAACGATAATTTAAATCTTTAGATACGTATACCTTAATAAGTCAAAGGTCTGATAAAAGGATATATCCAACGATTTACCAATAAGGTTATACATCCATTTTTACCGGTATTGCCGAGTTTGTTAAGTATATCCTGGATATATCTCATTGTATTTTTGTACAGCACAGAGCTCTATACATTAGAACTTAATATTGCAAAAGGTTTAGCAGACTCTATGCTTCCTACAAAGAAGCTGTTGTTCTGATAAATCGCAATGCAACTCATCTGCTGTTCACAGATATTCATCGAGTAATACTCTCCTTCTTTCTTTGTATTCATAACCCTCAATTTTTACATTGAGCGCAAAATTACATATTTCAAGCATTACATCCTATACGGTGAAAATTGACTGCTTACAAATTTTTATCCATTTACCAAACGTTATTACCAACATTTTTTTAAATACAAAAAATCACTTATAGACTATTGCCATAAGTGATTTATACATATTTTAAATTAGAAAAGCAGCGTTTATTTCTTTTCTGTTTTCGTATCAGATTTAGGTTTGAATATGCCTTTTACAAATCCACCAACAGCAGCACCGGTACGAGTAAGTCCCTTTTGTGCAGTACCGATACCCTTGCCTAAACCGCTACTAACACTATCACTTGTATTTTCAGCCTTTTCGCCAAATCGTTCAGCCCTATATTTTATTATACGTTTGCGATAAAGGCTCTTTAATTCATTATAATCCTCTATTTGTTTAGTTGTCATGCTACTTTTGTATATTTTATACTGCGAGGTATAATTTTCATAAACAGAGTCTATTGAATTAAAATCATTTTTTGATATATCCTTACGGCTACTTACAGCATTAACAAAGTCCTTATACTGTTCAAGGTATTGAGCCGATGTCATTTTTGTTTGCGAAAAGACAGTAGAGCAAATACTTAAACAAACTACTACTGATAAAATAAATCCCTTTTTCATTATTACTATTTTAGTTAATTTATTCTTCACCTCTTAATACAGGCAATGAAATGTGATACCTTACAGCCAATATTCTTATTATACATACAACTAAAAATGATATAAGAACCGTAAAGTTATTACTAATTCCGAGCCATGATAACAACCAATACACAAGTCCACCGGCGACACAAGCCATAGCATATATCTCCTTTTGAAAAATAAGGGGTACGCTATTTAGCAATACATCCCTTATTACGCCCCCTGCCGCACCTGTAATACATCCCATAATTATTGAGACCCAGAACGGTTGTCCGTAAGCTAAAGATTTCTGTATACCTGCAATTGTAAAAAGTGCTAGTCCTAATGTATCAAACACAAGCCACGTTATATCTAACTTCTTCATATATTTAGTAAAGATTATCACAAATAACAATGCAAAACCAGTACATATTATATATAATGGTGAAGTCATCCAGAATGGGACTGCTCCCAACATCAAATCTCTAATGGTACCTCCACCTATAGCTACAGCTATACCGCATACATATCCGCCAAACCAATCAAAATGTTTGGCAGCAGCAAGTCTTATACCTGATATTGCAAATGCAAATGTTCCTATTATCTCTAAAAATTGCTGAAGTGTTGATAGTGCTAATTGGTCTGGCATATTTTGTCTTCTTTATTTTACTATATTAACAGGTTTATTAGCTATAAAGCACTTTAAATTGTTCACAGCAATGCTCATAAGTCTTAACCTCGCATCTTTTGTCGCCCATGCTATATGAGGAGTTATAAACGCGTTTGGAGCTTTAAGCAGTGGATTATCAATTGAAGGAGGCTCTTTACACAATACATCAGCACCATAACCTCCAAGTTGACCTGACTTAAGGGCGTTAGCCACATCTTGTTCATTTACAAGTTGTCCTCTTCCTGTATTGATAAGTATCGCTCCATGCTTCATCTTAGATATTGTGTTTTTATTTATAAATTCTTTTGTCCCAGCAGTAAGTGGACAATGCAAGGTAAGTATATCACTTATACCATATAAGCCTTCCAAGGTCGTTTTTTGTATTCCATCAGGTAAATCAGCCTTGTTTTTAGAAGTATACGCAAAAACATCCATTCCAAAGTCCCTGGCAATACGAGCAACCCTTAAACCAATATTACCTAATCCAACAATTCCTATAGTTTTTCCAGATAACTCCATTAGATCGTTATCCCAGTAGCAGAAATCAGGATTAGAACTCCATCTGCCTTTTCTGTTTTCTTCAGCATAATGACCAATTCTATTTGTTATATTTAGTATATGAGCAAACGTCATTTGCGCCACACTGTCTGTACTATACGAAGGTATATTAGTAACAATTATCCCCTTAGAACTAGCAGCCTTCACATCCACTATATTATAGCCTGTGGCGAGTACACCTATATACTTAAGTTTTTTCAACTTGCTTATAGTTGCATCTGAAAACACTACTTTATTAGTTAAAATTATCTCCGCGTCTTTACTTCTTTCCTCAACATCTTCAGGTGCCGTCCGCGGATATACGACGACGTCACCAAGCGTCTCTAATTGACTCCAGGATAAATCTCCAGGGTTCAATCCATAACCATCTAAAATTACGATTTTCATTTCTTTATAATTAAAAAATCAATCTTCTTTATATCTTTCACCCCAATTAAGCAACATCCTCTGATAAATCTTCTCTTCTGCCGGTGAATGCTGGCAGAACCATATTTTTTTGTTTTTAAGCATATCAGGCATATACTGTTGCTCTGTAAAATGACCTGGATAGTCATGTGGATATTTATATCCGTCATGATACCCCAATTCAGACATCAACTTTGTTGGAGCATTGCGCAAGTGCAAAGGTACTGGGGCATTTCCTGTTTCTCTAACTAATTGTAAAGCAGCATCAATACCTAGATAAGCTGAATTACTTTTAGGACTTGTCGCAAGGTAAACAGTAGCTTCAGCTAGAGGTATTCTTCCTTCTGGCCATCCGACTTTCATAACTACATCAAAAGCCGTATTTGCCAATAGCAAAGCATTGGGATTAGCCAAGCCAACATCTTCTGATGCGCTTATCACAAGTCTCCTTGCGATAAACTTCGGATCCTCTCCCCCTTCTATCATTCTTGCCAACCAATATAGTGCCGCATCAGGATCAGAACCTCTTATACTTTTAATAAAAGCAGATATTATGTCATAATGCATCTCACCATCTTTATCATACGCTAGTGGGTTTTGCTGCAACCTGTCTTCTATCAACTGGTCTGTTATAACAATTTTCTTATCACTTGATGCATCTACGACAAGTTCAAGAATGTTAAGCAATTTACGTGCATCTCCTCCACTGTATCTCAGTATGGCGCCCGTCTCTTTCAATTCTATACTTCTTGTCTTTAACTCTTCATCCTCGTTTATAGCCCTATTCAACAAATCTAATAAATCATCTTTTTCTAACGATTTCAAGACATACAGTTGGCAACGGGATAATAGTGGACGAATAACCTCAAAAGAAGGGTTCTCTGTTGTAGCACCTATTAAAGTCACAATTCCCTTTTCTACAGCACCAAGCAGAGAATCTTGTTGAGATTTGCTAAAACGGTGGATCTCATCAATAAAAAGAATAGGACTAGATGTATTAAAAAAATGATTACTCTTAGCCTTCTCTATAACATCACGCACATCTTTTACTCCACTAGTAACGGCACTCAACGTATAAAATGGTGTATCCAATTTATTTGCAATAATCTGAGCCAATGTAGTTTTTCCAACACCAGGAGGACCCCATAAGATAAAAGATGTAATATGACCTGCATCTATCATCCTCCGGAGTACAGCCCCCTCACCAACCAAATGCTTCTGACCGATATATTCGTTCAGAGTGCGGGGTCTCATTCTTTCTGCTAAAGGTTTCGACATAATTATTTATTTGCAAAAATAAAAAATTAATATCATATAGAAAAATTTATGTAGGAAAACTTGTGAATAAAAAATAAAGTATATACTTTTGCAAAAAGATTGGGATAAGAGTACTATAGAACAAAGGACAACCGCGAGTAATATGAAGATAACGATATTGCAGACCGATATAAAATGGGCTGACATCAATGCAAATATAGATAATGCTGAGCATCTAATAGAAGAAGCTTCCCATTCAGATATATACGTATTGCCTGAAATGTGGAGCACAGGTTATGCAATAGAACCACAAGGAATATCCGAAGATGCTGACAATAGTGTATCATTAAAATGGATGATAAATATAGCTAGATCTTTGGGAAGTGCAATAGTAGGAAGTTTGTCTGTAACAGAATCTGGCAAATACTATAACAGATTATACTTTGTATATCCTGATGGTAATTTCAAATACTACGATAAGCACCATCTTTTCAGACTTGGCGGCGAAAGTAAACATTATACAGCAGGTAATAGCAGAGTCATCGTAGAGTATAAAGGTATAAGGATTCTTATTGCAACGTGTTTTGATTTAAGATTTCCTGAATGGATTCGTAATTTTAACGATTACGATTGCATTATAATTGTTGCGAACTGGCCAGAGTCAAGGCAAAATGCTTGGGATATCTTGTTGAAAGCAAGAGCTATAGAGAACCAATGCTATGCAATCGGAGTCAACAGAACTGGCAATGACAAGTATTGCAATTATATTGGCAAGAGTGCGGTAATAGACGCATATGGTAAAGACATTATATGCTGTCCTGACTCTGAAAACATTTCTATGTCTTGTGATATAGACATCAAAGAATTGCAAAAGTTCAGAAGTGAATTTAGCGTATTGGAAGATAGAGATAACTACATATTAGTATAATAACTAAAAAACAATAATAACAGTAATGAAACAATCACCTAAAAAATCATTAACTCTTAAAACAATAAATAAGAGTAACATCTGGGATGTTCAGGAAAATGATATTTTTCGAATGTGGTCTTTGGCTGAAAAGGATGCCGAAATTAAAGACAATGCTAGACATTATACAGATATTATAAGTTCAGCATTCGATATAGAGATATTGAAAATTGACAAACCCGAAATCCGTAAGAAGTTCGAAGAAAGAGGTTTTAAGATAGGACAAATAAAGATTGACGATTCAACTAAGGGCACTTGGGCTGTAAAAAAGCGTCCAATATTAAGAGTTACAGATCTTACTTATGAGAATATACGTCATATTTCTGCTGCGAAACTATTGGAGGTAATTGACCGTAATTTCGGAGGAGGATGGGAGTCTCTTTCACAAAGCATACGTGATATTATTGAGAGTGGTTTTGATATAAGCACTTCTACTTTGCCAAAAGACTGCGTGCATAGTGGTATGTACAACAAAAAAATTGCAGACGGCTTCGATGTTCTTGAAATTCCAAAAGGAAACTGGGTTGAATCAATTTTTGCAAAAGAAAAGCCTGAAGTAGAACGCCCAAGATTGAAAATCGAGAAACGTGACGAGGACGAACTACCAGAGGACGAACGCCCTGAAGAAGATGAAGACGATATTCAAGAAGAACCGAATTTTGACGAAGCTCTTGATGAAAATACATACCGTACAACATTTGATTTGGGAACAGATCCAAATGTGGATGCAGGTGATTTATCTGACTTTAGTGAAGATGACGAATAATAAATAAAAAGGATGTGCAAGTGGCACATCCTTTTTATTTATTATATTTTTACTGTTATTACCCTAAGGTCTTTATCCATGCTACTATTTCCAACCATTATATGATATGTTCCTGGTACTACCCTTATAGTGTTAGTCTTTGTATCCCAACCTTCAAATTTATTTCTAGGCATATCTATAGTGACGCTTTTACTTTCACCGGCATTTACATGTACCCTTAAAAAAGCACGTAAAGACTTTATAGGACCTGACTTGTCAGCAACATTTTTAATATATACTTGGATTACATCTGTCCCCTCTTTTTTCCCAACATTAGAAACTGTTGTATAAAGTTTGCCATCAACGCTATCATATCTAGTGTTTGATACTTTATATGTAGTATAATTTAGTCCATATCCGAATGGGAACAAAGCTTCGCCCTTAAAATATCTATATGTGCGTCCTTCCATCTTGTAATCCTCATAATCAGGTAATTGACCAACATTCTTATAGAATGTTACCGGTAGTTTTCCGCATGGGTTATAATCACCAAACAAAACATCAGCGACTGCTGTTCCACCTTGTTCGCCCGGATACCAAGCCTGTAATATTGCATCTGCGTTTTGAGTCTCTGGCACAAGTCCAATAGCAGAACCACTGCAATTAATATATACTACCTTTTTCCCAGCTTTATGCAACATGCCAATCATCTGTCTCTGTACATCAGGCAGTTCTATATTCGTTCTGTCACCACCTTTAAATCCTGGAAAATCAACTTTCATTTCCTCACCTTCGAGTCTAGGTGAAATTCCGCCAACAAAGACAACAGCATCAGCATCTTTTACAGACGAAAGGATTTGATCATTCAGAAGATTGATTTTCTTAACCACATCAAAACTTAGCATAGCCAGACCATCTTCCTGCTTATAATCCAATTCCAGATTATATTTTTTTCCTGCCTCAAAATACATTTCTCTTTCCTTATTAACTACGCGTTGCTGACTTTTCCACGAATCAATAATAGTATCACCGTTAACAATAAGTCTGAAACCATCATCACCAGCAACCTTGAATGTCAACTTATCTGACTTTTCAGGTATAAAGACACCTGTATAGCGGCCAGAAAAATTCGTTAGGTTTACACCGGGAGCAAATACTGTACCTCCTCCGTTATCCAGACGTATAGGTTCACGCATCTGCATTATAGCAGCGGCACCACCCTCTTGGGTTAAATTGTTATAATACGTAGCCTTCATTCCTTTAATGCCATCATCAGAATTTATATCATTATAAAAACTTTTCTCTGACGAATTATTAATTAATCCGCATCCGGCAACATAAGTTACATTCTTTGCCTTGTTTTGAATACCTTTCAATATTGTGACAGTCTCTGTAGGATATCCATTATAATTACCCCACATCATTGTAGAATCACAAGCATTAGGACCCATCACGACAATCTTCATGTTTTTGTTTAGAGGCAGAATATTATTCTTATTCATTAATAGCACCATTTCTTCTCTTGCCATTTGTAGAGCCATCTCCTTATGTGATTTGCTGGCAACAACAGACTCAGGTATTTTAGTCCAGTCATTAACTGAATCAGAATCAAAATCACCAAGTTCAAAACGAGCTTTAAGCAAGCGCTTCAAACTTACATCTATTTGCTTTTCGGATATTTCACCATTTTTTACAGCTTCAGGCAAAGTTAGATAGTTACTTCCGCACTCTGTATCGGTGCCACTCCTTACAGCCTTTGAAGAAGCTTGTTCGGCATTAGTCGAAACACCATGTCTCCCCTTTTCCCAAAAATCGCTTATTGCACCGCAGTCACTAGTGACCAAACCTTTGAAGTTCCACTCATTACGTAGTATCTGTTGTAGATAACGATTATTACCACAGCACGGCTCACCATCAATACGCTGATAAGCGCACATGACCTCCTGCACATTTCCGTCCTGTACTAGTGCTTTAAAAGCAGGAAGATAAGTCTCCCATAAATCACGTTGTGGAAGATTTTCAACATTAAATGAGTGTCTGTTCCATTCAGGTCCGCTATGAACAGCAAAATGTTTTGCACATGCAAGTAATTTTCGATATTTAGTATCTTCCGGACCTTGCAGTCCTCTTACCACAGCAAGTCCCATACATGTAGTAAGATAAGGGTCTTCACCATATGTTTCCTGTCCGCGTCCCCATCTTGGGTCACGGAATATATTTATATTAGGTGTCCAAAAAGACAAACCTTGATACCGTTTGATAAAACCTGTTTTTCTGGCGATTGTGTTTTTAGCTCTCGCTTCGTCACTTACAGCATCATAAATTTTGTATAGCAGATTATCATCAAACGATGCCGCCATACCTATAGTTGCAGGAAATACTGTAGCGAAACCATTACGTCCAACACCGTGTAGACCCTCACTCCACCATTCAAAAGCAGGAATGCCCAATCTCTCTATAGATGGCGATGCGTTACACATCAACTTAACCTTCTCATCTAAAGTAAGTCTACTACACAAGTCAGTAGCTCTTTCTTCAGCAGATAAATTTCTATTCTGATAAGGCAGTTGTGCACTTACTATTGTTGTTTCCAATAATAGCAACATAAAAATAGCATGTCTTTTCATAAATAATTTGTTTAAGATTTAATTTTGGTATGCGTCTTCCCCTATCTGTTCATGACTTCCAATAGTTAGTTTTCTCAAATCATAAAAAGAACCATTATAAATATCAAAATCGATATATCCCTTAATACCAGGCAATTTACCACAATCGGTATGCTGCCAGAATTTCCATCGTCCTTCATATTGAACCTTCTGCACATAATAGTGAGCTATCCAATATGGATATTGGTCAAAAACAGGATCATCGAGGTATGTCATTTTAAATTTATAGTAGGTATATATTATAGGTTTTACATGATATTTATCTTCAACAATATGCAACCATGTAAGTACGCTTTCTTTAAATTGTTCGTTAGTTTGATCTTTTGATTTATGTTCAATATCAAGTACAGGTGGTAAATCACCATCTTCAAGATGCACTTGTTTCAAAAAATATGCAGCTTGATCACGAGCAGAAGATTTAGTGCTCCAAAAATGATACGCTCCCCTTATAAAGCCATATTCTTTAGATTGATAGAAGTTGTCATTAAAGTTATCATCCAACGAAGTAGTTCCCTCTGTGGCCTTTATAACGACAAAACGCACTGGACAATTATCAATCATGGCATCTTTAACCTTTTCCCAGTCTATCGTACCTTGATAATGGCTTATATCTATTCCATGGATTTCGTATCCCTCTGGATAGTCAACATCACCATATAGAGCTCTCCATCTAAAACCTGTAGGACCTACAAAAAAGAAATAGAATGCCCATATATAACCAAAAACTACCAGGCCTCCTCCTAACCACCAAGTCCACGAAGGCATTTTTTGTAAGAAACGTATAAAAAAACCAGGGCGTTTATGACGGACAGGGGAACGATAGCTGCTACGACGATAAGTAGTCGTAGTTCTTTTCGTTGTTTTTGTTTTTGCTTTTCTTTGGTTACCTGTCATTAATTATTTATTATAGGGACAGACAAACCGTCTGTCCCTAATAAAATTTTATTTTTGTTCTAATGCAAGTGTTCTTGTTGGTTGATCACATACTTCTGTCGGTCCCCAGTACTGTATTGGTCCTGGGTAAACATAACACGTGTTCTTAGACCATTCTTCACGCTTAGCAGCAAAAGCCTTAAATGGCTTACCGTCAAGTTCAACAAGGGCTTTACGTATAACCGGTTTCATTTCACCGTTACGCTTTTCCATATTCATCATCATCGTTATTGGCACACCACCTGCAATCCATTGGTCTGCTGGAGCAGTTGTATTTTTAACGATAGCCATATATCCGGTCTTGCCGTTTGCAACAAGTTGTGCAGCACTTGTACCAAGAGCATAACAGTAATCTGCGTCAAAGTTTGATGGAGCAGCGCAACGTCCTTCATATCCGAAGAAATGATGCTGGGCTGCAAATTTACCATTATATTTATTTTCCTTAGCCCACTGATCAAGTTTGCTAGCACACATATCCGAAATTAGTTTTTCTGTTTCAATAAGAGAAACCTGTACATTTCCATGAGGATCACGGTCAAGAGAAAGTTGGCGAGCAACACCCTCTGGTAATGTTTCAAAGGTTTCTTTATTCTCAGCACTAAGATGAGCTATGATATATTCACGTTGAGCATCTTTATCCAAGTCTTTGTAATCACTTCCGTGAGCAGCAAGCAAGTCATTTAATTCCTCAATAAGACGGCCTATAGCCGGTACGAATTCAATAAGACCTTCAGGAATTATTACGGTTCCGAAATTCCAGCCTTTACTTGCACGATAAGCAACAGCGTCACATATCTGTTCTACAATCTGGTTAAGAGTCATGTCTTTGGCTTCAACTTCCTCTGACACTATGCAGATATTTGGCTGACACTGAAGTGCGCATTCAAGGGCAATGTGACTAGCTGAACGACCCATAACCTTGATAAAATGCCAGTATTTACGTGCTGAGTTACAGTCACGCTCAATGTTACCTATAAGTTCTGAATATGTCTTTGTAGCAGTATCAAAACCGAAAGATGTTTCAATCTGAGTATTTTTCAAGTCACCATCAATAGTCTTAGGGCAGCCTATTACCTGTACGCCATACTTCTTTGCTGCATAATACTCAGCTAGCACACAAGCATTTGTATTTGAGTCATCGCCACCTATTATGATAATAGCTTTGATATCTAGTTCACGTATAATTTGCAATCCCTTCTCAAACTGTTCTTCCTTTTCAAGTTTAGTACGACCTGAACCAATGATATCGAAACCACCTGTGTTACGATAATCAGCTAGAAAATCCTCTGTTATCTCAACATATTTATGATCAACAAGACCACCAGGACCCATCAAGAATCCGAACAGTCTGTTATTTGAGTTCAACTTTTTGATTTCATCAAACAATCCACTGATAACATTATGGCCGCCAGGAGCCTGACCACCACTTAGGATAACACCTACATTCATTGCCTTCTGGGCAGTCTCTTCACCTGGAACGAACTCAACTAATGGCATTCCATAAGTGTTAGGGAATAATTTTTTTATTTCTTCCTGATTGTCAACGCTCTTTGTTGGAGCGCCTTCTTTAACTTTTACTGCACCTTGAAGAGCCTTCGGCAACTTTGGCTGATAAGCGGCTCTTGCTTTCTGCAATGCACTTTTTTCCATGTTTTTTTTAAATTAATAATATATGAATAATGAATTATACTTAAATTCTAAGTTGCAAATTTAATATTTTTCTTCGAAGAATCAGAAAGAAATCATTCAAAATACAAAAATTAATTCTTTTTTAGTCTGATAATTCTTTTATATTCAAGTTTTTTGTTATCTTTGAACTTGAATAATCAATAAAAAATAATAAAAGGGTAATTTATTATGACTAATAAGAAAGATTTAAAAAAGACAGTCAACTACATCTGCAGTGATCTTTTTGCGGAGTGCGTAGCAGCATCTCTTTATGGCAACAATCCTCCTAAAGAGAATGTTGATGCCTTGCTAGAAAGTATTTTGCGCATCCATAGCGATTATGTAAGACGTATTTCGCATGTAGAGCCTGGTATGAGTGCAAAATTGTACTTTAAACATTATGTCTGTGATTTTAACAAACAAGTTGATGAAATCGTAGATCAGATTAAAAATCTTATACAGTAATTTTATGGTAAAAAAACTATGTCGCTGGATCTTATATAGACTTTGGGGGTGGAAGATAGATGTAACAGTCGACCGCCCCAATAAATATATTTTGTGTCTGGCCCCGCATACAACAAATTGGGATTTACTTTTAGGTGAGTTGTATGCACACGCCGAAGGTTTTCAGTGTCAGTTTTTAATGAAAAAGGAATGGTTTTTCGGTCCTTTAGGTCCTTTCTTCAGGAAGATTGGAGGTATACCTGTATGGAGATCTAAACATACCAGCATGACAGAAAACCTTGCAGCTATAGCAAAAGATAGCAAATCTTTTCACTTATGTATAACACCGGAAGGAACACGTTCTCTTAATCCTAATTGGAAAAAAGGATTCTACGTTATTGCTCAGAAAGCAGAACTCCCTATATTATTGTATGGTGTTGATTACGAGAAACGTATTATACGTTGTACACGTAGCATTACGCCTTCTGGTGATATTGATAAAGATATGCGTGATATAAAACTATATTATAAAGATTTCAAGGGCAAATACCCTGAGAAATTCACTATAGGAGAATTATAAAATTATGAATAGGTTTTGCCGTACCATACTTATCCTACTGTCCACAGCTATAACCAGCGTATCGGCCCAAGACAATGTAATGTTAAACAGTCAATGGGGCAATATAGATTACAGTGGCGAGCCTTGGACAAAGAACGAATCAGTTCCTTATAAGATAAAAAAGGGGTTGCAGAACCGTCATATTTCAGTTTGGGCGTCTCATGGCAGATATTACAATCTGTCTCAAGACAGATGGGTATGGCAGCGTCCTAACCTTTTTTGCACAACCGAAGATCTTTTCACTCAAACTATAGTAGTACCATATCTCATCCCTATGCTTGAGAATGCCGGTGCTATAGTTTTCACTCCACGTGAAAGGGATTGGCAAAAAAACGAGATTATTGTAGACAATGATGATACAAACAAAGCTAATGAATATACTGAATTTGTAAGCAAGCGTCATTGGAGCACTTCTACTATAAAGGGATTTGCGAAACATAACGGAGCGTATTCAGACAACGAGAATCCATTCACCGCAGGCACAGCGAGAATGGCAGAGACGGCAAAAAGCAAATCAAAATGTAGCGAAATTTCTTATCAACCTGTTTTTCCTGTCGAAGGAAAATATGCTGTATATGTAAGTTATCAGACTATGCCAAAGAGCATTGATGATGCACACTACACTGTTTTTCACAAAGGTCAGGCTACCTCAATACTTGTAAACCAGCAAATGGGCGGAAGCACATGGGTATACATTGGAACATTTGACTTTGACAAAGGTTATAATCAGTTTAATCGTGTTGTGATAACTAATCAAAGTCAAAGTCATGGTGTTGTAACAGCTGACGCCGTAAGATTTGGAGGTGGAATGGGAAATATCGAGCGTGGCGGACAAATAAGTGGATTACCTAGATGCCTCGAAGGGGCGCGTTACTATGCACAGTGGGCTGGTATGCCATATAGCGTATACAGCTCAAAAAACGGAGCAGACGATTACGCTGACGATATAAACGTGCGTTCATTGATGACAAACTACCTTGGAGGAGGGTCCGTTTATATGCCTTCACTTGACGGTGACAAAGTACCTTTCGAATTATCACTTGCTATACATAGTGATGCAGGATATGCAAATGACTGCAAATCACTCGTAGGTTCTTTGGCTATATGTACCACGGAATATAATGATGAACGTTTAAATTCAGGCATATCAAGAATGATATCTAAAGATTTTGCATCATTGCTTCTTAATAACGTAAAAACCGATATCACCTATAAATACAAGAACTGGAGTGAGCGAGATTTATATGACAAAAACTATTCTGAAACACGATTGCCAGAAATACCTTCTGCCATATTAGAAACAATGTCACATCAGAATTTTCCTGATATGATTATGGGACAAGATCCTAGCTTCAAGTTTACAATGGCAAGGTCAATATATAAGACCATCACTAAATTTGTAGCTGCACAACATGATAAAAAATTTGTTATCACCCCACTTGCTCCTGACGATTTCCGTATTGAGTTTAAGAACAAAGATAAAATACGCATTTCATGGAATGACGTAACAGACCTTCAGGAACCAACCTCCATCCCAACGGGATACGTATTGTATACCTCTGCCGGTACAAGTGGATTCGATAACGGCAAATATATTAAAAAGAACAACTATATTGAAATGCATTTGAAGCCTGGTGTAATGTACAATTTTAAAGTTACAGCCGTTAATCAAGGTGGAGAAAGTTTTCCTACGGAAGTTTTATCTGCATACTATAATCCCTTAGCGAATAAGACTATTATGATCATAAATGGATTTCACCGTCTTGCGGCTCCTGCCATTCGTAACAATGACAAAGAGCAAGGGTTTGATTTAGATGCTGATCCAGGAGTAAGTTATGGTCCTACAGCTGGATGGAACGGAAGACAACAAAGTTTTGATATTAAAAAAATAGGTAGCATTCTACCTGACGGACTTGGATATTGTGGAGATGAATTGGCTGGAACGTTCGTTGCCGGGAATGACTTTAATTATGTTAGAACCCATGCTGATGCAATCGCATCTACTTCCAACTACAATATCGTTAGCTGTTCAAGCCTTGCAGTAGAATCAGGATTGGTTCAAATCAAGAAATATGATATGATAGATCTTCTACTAGGTTTAGAAAAAGATGACAAGCATAGTCTTGAATTCTATAAAACATTTAAGGCATCTATGCAAAATAAGCTAAAAGAGTATGCTATGCAAGGTGGTAAAATGTTTATTAGTGGTTCATATATCGGCTCAGACATGCAGACAGAATCAGAAAAATCATTCATGGCAAATCTCTTTAAAATAAGTTGCGACAGTACGGAACAATATAACAAGAACGACACTATAAAAGGTTTAAGCAATACTTTTACCGTATATCGAACTATTAATGAGAAACATTATGCAGCCACATCACCTGATATAATCAATCCATTATCTCCGGCATTCTGTGCCATGCAGTATTCAGACAACCAATCTGCTGCTGTTGCATACGGTGGTACCGATTACAGATGCTTCACAATGGCACTGCCATTTGAGTGTATCAAAAACGCAGAAACAAGAAAAACGCTAATGGGAGGAATTATAAAATTCCTAATAAAATAAATATAACTTTAGAAACCTTATATTATGTACAAAATTCAAGCAAACGTTTCTGGAACAAGAAACATTATCGTAAAAGACGAACATCTTAGCACTATCGACAAGTACGAATTTTTTAAAGGACTTATTGACAGTAATGGATATGTAGACGAACAGGTTTTGGAAAAACTAAAACTAAACGTCCGTTCTTTACTTGAGTCAGAATCAGGTAAAGACAAACAACTGCTAGACCTATGTCTAGATGTAATATATAACTCAAATATGAAAGCCTTCGGACTGCAACAGCTCGTCTTGCTTTTCATAAATTGGAAAAACAAAAAGATAGCAGGAGAAGAATCTGCAGTAGAAGCAGCACTAGAAGACTCCGCTCAATTTACTAAATGAAAGAATACAAATTAACCGATTGGTTACCGACGACAAAAAAAGAAGTAGAGTTAAGAGGATGGTCAGAACTTGACGTAATCCTCTTCTCTGCAGATGCATATGTTGATCACCCGTCATTTGGAGCAGCCGTTATTGGTAGAACTCTTGAGGCACAGGGATTAAAGGTGGCAATAGTACCGCAACCAGACTGGCACGGCGATTATAGAGATTTCAAAAAGCTTGGTCGCCCTCGTCTGTTTTTTGGAGTTGCTCCAGGGTGTATGGATTCAATGGTTAATAAATATACGGCTAACCGTAGACTTCGTTCAGAAGATGCATATAGCCCTGATGGACGGCATGACTGTCGCCCAGAATATCCAACAATCGTATATACCAAGATATTAAAAGAGATATATCCTGATGTTCCTGTAATCTTAGGAGGTATTGAAGCATCAATGCGTAGACTCACTCATTATGATTACTGGCAGGATAAATTGATGCGTTGCATTCTTTGTGATTCAAATGCTGACATGATTATCTATGGTATGGGTGAAAAGCCTATTATAGCTGTATGTAATGAGTTATCAGATGGTAAAGACATAAAAGAGATCAAGGATATACCACAAACGGTTTACTTATCACCAAAAGAGGACATTCCAAACGGAATTAATGACTCTGATATTTTGTTGCACTCTCATGAAGAGTGTCTTCGCAATAAGAAGGCTGAAGCAGAAAATTTCCGCCATATTGAAGAAGAGTCTAACAAGATGCACGCTCAGCGACTTATTCAGGAGGTTGACGGCATCTATGCTGTGGTAAATCCACCTTACCCTCCTATGAGCACAAAAGATCTTGACGAAACTTTTGAGTATCCATATACACGTCTGCCACATCCTAAATACAAAGGTAAGCGTATTCCGGCATATGAGATGATAAAGTTTTCTGTCAATATCCATAGAGGATGCTTCGGAGGATGCGCTTTCTGCACTATCAGTGCTCACCAAGGCAAGTTCATAGTATGTAGAAGTAAGGAAAGCATACTAAAAGAAGTCAGGGAAGTTATGGAACTACCTGATTTCAAAGGTTACTTATCTGACCTTGGTGGACCTTCTGCCAACATGTACGGATTAGGTGGAAGAAACAAGAACATATGCGAGAAATGTAAAAAGCCTAGTTGTATAAATCCCCAAGTATGTCCTAATCTTGACACAGATCATACTAAACTGCTTGAAATATACCATGCTGTTGATTCTGTGCCGGGTATCAAAAAAAGTTTTATAGGTAGTGGTGTAAGGTACGATTTATTATTGTACAAGAGTAAGGACGAACACGCCAACCAAGCGGCACGTCAATATACTAAAGAGCTGATATGCAATCATGTAAGCGGCAGACTTAAAGTAGCACCTGAACACACAAACGACAATGTTTTGAGACTGATGCGAAAGCCTAGTTTTAAACAATTCGAAGAGTTCAAGCGTGAATTCGATAAAATTAATAGTGAAGAAAATCTACGAGAACAACTCATTCCATATTTTATAAGCAGTCATCCTGGATGTAAAGAAGAGGACATGGCAGAACTCGCAGCATTGACAAAACGTCTGGACTTCCATTTGGAACAGGTACAGGACTTTACCCCTACTCCAATGACTGTAAGTACAGAGACGTGGTATACAGGATACGATCCATACACACTTGAACCGGTATTCAGTGCGAAGACACCACGTGAAAAATTGGCACAGCGTCAATTCTTTTTCTGGTATAAGCCAGAAGAAAGAAGAAACATTGAGAATGAACTGCGTAAGATTGGCAGAACAGACCTTATCAGTCAGATTTACAGCGGAGAACGTAATAAGCAATTCTCAGCTGAGAAAAAAGGAAAATTTTCAGACAACAAACCAGAAACTGACAGGCATGAGAAAACGGAGAATAAGAATAATACACACAATCGAAGAGGGAAACCCGGAATAGAAAGAAAAAATAAACGCTGGTAAAGATGTTAAATAATCATATAGGGTGCATCATACTTTTTGTAGTTTGCCGCTATATGATTATTTTTGCATATCATTAAAAAATACACAGATATTAAAGCATTTGTCTACATATTATGCATTTATCTTATAATGCTCACTGTTAAACCGTGTGCAGATATACACTATTGTGCAAATAAAGACAAAGCAATGATAGAAAATGTACAAGCTCAAAATAATGAAAATCACAAAAATGGTATTGACGATTGCTCTCCTTTATGTGTTTGCAACTGTTGCATGGCAGCAGTAGCTCAGATAAAAGAAATAAGCATTGACTTTATTGAGAATACATTGCCTAAAGATAACAATACATTATACATTTCTAGCACCACTCAGAGTGCGATAAGATCAGTTCTACAACCGCCAAGAACTATCTAATAATAAATACTTCTAATTTTATTACACTAGCCTCATCGTATATTGATGAGGCTGTGGGTGTCTATTTACTGGCATATATCAGATGCAACTTAGTTGTATAATATATTCTGTATTTTTGCACACAAAATATTAATCATCAAAATTTATTTATTATTATGATAGAGCGTATAATACGTTTTTCTTTAAATAACAAGTTCATTGTCGGTCTTTTTATTGCCGTTATTGTCGGATGTGGGATATACTCTCTGACAAGACTTCCGATAGATGTAACACCAGACATAACAAACAATCAGGTACAGGTTATAGCCTACGCGCCGTCACTGGCCGTACAAGAAGTAGAAAGTTCATTAACAGCGCCAATTGAATCAGCTGTAGCAAATATTCCACACACTATAGAACTCAGGTCAATATCAAGATTAGGGCTATCGGTAATTACAATAGTATTCAAAGACGATGTAGACATATACTGGGCTCGTCAGCAAATAAGCGAACGCCTTAAAGATGCAGAGAATACAATTCCTCAAGGTATTGCAGACATATCATTGGCACCAATTACCACAGGCCTTGGTGAAATATATCAGTATAGACTTAAAGTAGAAAAAGGATATGAGAATAGATACACCCCAATGGATCTTCGCACACTTCAAGACTGGACAATAAGACGAGCTATGCTTGGCACACCGGGAGTAGCCGATGTAAACAGCTATGGGGGGTTCGTAAAGCAATACGAGATTGCCGTCAATCCCGACAGAATGAAGAGTGCAGGCCTTTCTCTTAATGACATTTTCACGGCTTTGGAAAACAATAACGAAAACACAGGTAGCGCTTATATAGAAAAAGGACAGTCTGCATATTTTATCCGCGGTATAGGACTAATCAAAAAAATAAGCGACATAGAGAATATCGTTGTCAAAAACAATGATTCAGGTATGCCAATACTCATAAGGGATATTGCAGATGTTAATTATGGAAATGCCACACGGTATGGTGCTTTCGTATCTGATACGGAAGAAGGTGTTGGCGGTGTTATTATGATGCTGAAGGACGCTAATGCCAAAGACGTGATAAAGAATGTTGAGGACAAGATAAACACGATACAAAAGACACTTCCTGCAGGAGTTAAAATAGAACCATACCTTAACCGTGCCGATCTGGTGCAACGAACGATTAGCACCGTAGCACGTAATCTGATAGAAGGTGCCTTGATTGTGATATTCATACTAGTACTCTTTCTAGGCAATGCAAGAGCAGGGTTTATTGTAGCATCAGTCATACCTCTGGCGATGCTTTTTGCCGTATCAATGATGAACCTGTTCGGAGTGTCAGGCAATCTTATGAGTCTTGGAGCAATAGACTTCGGACTTATTGTAGATGGTGCTGTGATAATTGTCGAAAGTGTCGTTTCGAATATCAGCGGTACCCGTTACAAGAATCCAAAACAGTCGACGATATCTGCAAAAGAAATGGACGAGACCGTTTTTCAGTCAGCCAAACGTATGATGAGTTCAGCCACATTCGGACAGATCATAATATTCATTGTATATATTCCAATAATGACACTCGTCGGCATAGAAGGTAAGATGTTCCGTCCAATGGCAGAAGTCGTTGCTTTTGCACTAATAGGCGCAACGATATTATCACTTACATATATACCGGTAATTTCTGCACTACTTTTAAGAAAACGGCAAACGAATAAGTCTAAGCTTTCCGAAAAAATTATGAAAGGCATATATTTGTTTTTCAGACCTATAATCCACTTTTCACTAAGGCATAAAATATCTGTAACAGTATCTGCCATTGCTATGTTCATCGTAAGCATTGCAATATTCAATACACTCGGCGGTGAATTTGTTCCACAATTAGAGGAAGGAGATCTCGCCGCAAGCGTAATAACGCTACAAGGCGGTTCACTATCTAACACTATAGAACAGGTTAAAAAAGCCAACAGAATTATTAAGTCGCAGTTTCCTGAAGTAAAACATGTAGTATGTAAAATCGGAACCGGCGAAATACCATCAGATCCGATGCCTTTCGAGACAGGCGACTACGTAATAACGCTAAAAGACAAGAGCCAATGGACATCGGCCAGCACGCGTGAAGAACTAGTAGAAAAGATGCAAAAAGCTTTATCACCACTTGCCGGAGTAAAATTTGAATTTCAACAACCTATACAGATGCGCGAAAACGAACTGATATCAGGTTCGAAGCAGGATGTGGCTATAAAAATATTTGGAGATGATCTGGATTCTCTGGCAGAAAAGGCAGATATTGTAAAAGACCTTATAACCGGTATACCTGGAGTTGAAGACATTAATGTAGAGAAAGTTACCGGATTAGCTCAGGTACAAGTGAAATACAATCGCGAGAGATTAGCCCAATATGGTATAAATGTAGGAGACGTAAACAGAGTTCTTCGTACAGCATTTTCCGGCAGTAAGGCCGGACAAGTTTACGATGGGGAAAAAAGATTTTCTCTTGTAGTAAGAATGGGTAAAGACTATCGCCATAGCATTGATGATATAAGATATCTGACTGTTCCCCTACCACACGGAGGACAAATACCGATGGAGCAGCTGGCAGAAGTATCTATAAAGGAAGGTCCGGCACAGATATCACGCGAGAACACAAGGCGCCGTATTACTATTGGTTTTAATGTCAGAGGAGGAGATGTGGAAACCATTATCCATGAGATACAAAACAGAATAGATGCAAAGCTTAAATTACCTGTGGGGTATTACGTTTCGTTCGGTGGACAATTTGAAAATCTACAACAGGCTAAAGCCAGATTGTCTATAGCAGTTCCAATAGCATTGTTACTTATATTCATACTATTATATTTTGCATTCAAATCAGTAAAGGAAGCTTTACTAATATATACAGCGGTACCTATGTCTGTAATAGGTGGAATATTAGCATTGTGGCTACGTGGAATGGATTTTTCAATATCAGCAGGAGTAGGATTTATAGCTCTTTTTGGCATAGCAGTCCTAAATGGCATAGTACTAATATCTGAATTCAACCGCCTTGAGCAAAAGGGAATGACAAATATTATTCAGCGCGTATTATGCGGAATACGTACACGTATACGTCCTGTTATGATAACTGCAACAGCAGCTTCACTCGGATTCTTCCCTATGGCTATATCAACATCTGCAGGTGCGGAAGTACAGAAACCTCTTGCCACAGTAGTTATAGGTGGATTAATATCAGCTACTCTACTAACACTTATTGTGTTGCCTATATTTTACATATTCTTCTCATCATTTTCGTTTAGAAATATACTCAGACGAATACCTAAATCATCATCTCCGGTATTAATAGCTACTATTATATTTAGTGCCTATTCTGTCAGCGGAATTGCACAGACGAGAATCAGCCTTGACGAAGCTCTGCGCATAGCATCTGAGAAGAACCTTACAATACGATCGGCAGACTATGACATAAAGATGCAGAAGGTTATTACCGGTACTTCTTTTGATATTCCAAAAACAGAATTATCAGGAGAATATGGAAAGATAAATTCATATTCGAAGGATAACAGTTTTTCTATCAGTCAGTCTTTTTCTATGCCTAGCGTGTATTCAAATCAACGTAAACTTGCAAAAGCTAATGTAAAAAGCAGCGAGTTCAATAGGATTGCTGTAATGTCAGACATAACAACAAGTATCAAACGAATATATAACCAGATGGTTTATCTAAATGAAAAGTTAAGGCTTTTACGTTATCAGGATACATTATATACACGCTTTACATCTATGGCTGAAATACGTTATAAAGCAGGTGAAACAAAAAAACTAGAATATATGGCAGCATGTTCACAACAGTCGGATATCCGAAACCGTATAGTTCAAACTTGCAAAGACATTGATATATGTTCTAGTCGTATGCAGACACTAATAAACTCATCTGAAAAGATATACCCTTCAATTGAAAGACTGGAACCTATAGTATATAATTCGACGACAGTTGACAATGCAGCATCAAAGAACCCAAATGTGGCACTTGCTATGCAACAGATAGAAAACGCAGGTATAGAATATAAGCTAGAGAGTAGTCGCATGCTTCCTGATTTTAAAATAGGTTTTAGCAGCCAGACTATAAGAGGCACTCAAGATGTTGGCGGTATTACGCGTACTTTTGGAACAGGCGACAGATTCAACAGCATACAGTTCGGTGTATCTGTTCCTTTGTTTTTCTCATCATCAAAGTCAAAAATAAAAGCTGCTGAGATAAAAACGATAATTGTAAAAAATGATGCCGAAATATACGCTCAGAATATAAAGAATGAATATCAAACGTTGTTATACAAATACGAAAAACAACAAAATGCTATATCATATTATCATGATCAGGCAGTACCAGAGGCTGATATGATAATATCACAATCGGAATACAGTTACAAGCATGGAGAAATAGCATATCCTGAATATATAGTTAACGTAACAAAAGCCTTTGATATAAAACAGAACTATATTGATACTGTAAACGATTACAACCAGACAGTAATATCTCTGGAATCAACTGAAGGTAAAATCTTTTAAATAAAATAATTATGAAATATAATAATAGTAAAACGATAATATCAATTTTAGTATTAATAATGCTTATAACATCATGTACAAAACAGAAAATAAAAGTTGAAGATAAAAAAACAGAAGATCCAATAAGTAACACAGTAAAACTAACTGATCAACAAATAAAAATGTCTGAGATACAAATTGGTTCTATAGAGACACGGCTTATAAGCAATACTCTTAAAATTAATGGAGAGATAGCCGCAATGCCGCAAAATACGGCATCTGTATCAATGCCTATGGGCGGAAGGATAAGAAGCATAAACGTTATTCCTGGTTCGAAAGTAAACAAAGGACAAATATTAGCCTATATTGAAAATTACGATTTTATAGAATTGCAACAAAATTATCTTGAGACAAAAAGTAAAAAGTATTATGTAGGCTTGGATTATCAGCGTCAACGAATGCTATACTCTAACGATGCTTCATCAAAAAAGAACATGCAATTAATAGCATCAGAATATAACACCTTGAAGATTCAGTTACGTGGATATGAGCAAAAACTTCTGCTGATAGGTATAAACCCAAGTCGTCTTACTAGTCGTGGAATAACTCGCTCGATAGCTATAAAATCACCAATATCAGGCTATATAAAAAGTGTGAACGCAAAAATAGGTTCTATGGTTTCGGCTACAGATAACTTGTTTGAGGTTGTAAATATTAAAAATCTATTCATACAACTGACAGTATTCGACAAGGACATAGACAAACTGCACAAAGGACAAAACATATCTTTTTATGTTAATGACGAAGCAGAATCACACCATGCTATTGTATATCAGACCACAAAATCAATTGATAATGACAGATCATATAAAGTTCTTGCCAAAATTATCAGCAATTGCGGTAATGTATTGCCTGGAATGTATGTTAATGCAAATGTAGCTCTCAATGAAGTGAAAAAAACAGCTCTGCCTGATGATGCCTTTGTAAATTATGGTGGAAAAGATTTCATCTTCATATGCACAGGTTCAAAAACTTTAAATGGAGAAAAAAGCACTGGATATAAGATGATAGAAATTCGAAAGGGGCCAAGCCATGGAGGTTACACTCAAGTAAATCTTCCAATCGGATTACGATCAGATATGGTTGTAACCAAAGGTGCTTACAATATTCTTTCTGCCTTAAAAAATGCTGGAGAAGAAGACTAGCGTGAATCTTCATATTTTTTATAAAATAATGCCACTTTACCACTTCGCCTTTGTTTATCGATATATCAGAAGAAAGTATATACCACTAAATGCCACCTAAATGCCACTCAAAAATGAAAAATGGATCTAAATATTTTTATATTTGTGTATATACCAAATTCAGGCATAGTCATAGTCAATAATACCAAAGAGGCAGACCAAAAGCTATGCTTTTAACAAAAAAGTAGGGCTACTTATGGTGCAAAAGCTATGCTTTTATCACTTAAAAGCTATGCTTTTGCTAACATAAAGCTATGCTTTGGGAATATAAAAGCTATGCTTTGACAAAATTAATACCGACATAGTGACTATGCCTGAATTAGGTATACATCTTTGTTGTTATACTTACTGAATTACTATACAAATTATTAAAAGCTTTACTGATCCACTTTACAGAAATATAAAAGCCTTCCTGATTTGCTTAACACAAGGAAAATGTTTTACATATTGTTCTATATATGTTTCTTTGTTTACAAAGTTAAATAAAAATACCATATATCCAAAATAAGAACTATGAAAAACACCATGGTGGTTGGCCAAGCGGCTAGAGGCGTGAAGCCTCCAAAGAGCGTTAACATCCAACATAATTTTTCCTTATATCTGCCGGTGTCTTCATCATGTTACTCATATGTGGTCTATTATTGTTATAGAAGTATATGATATCTTTTAATATCTCGTTTTTTCTTCTTTTCTATCGATTTTTTGTTAAAACGATGGAAACCTTTTCTGTATTAAGTCAATAGAGTGACATTTGGGTGGTATTTAGTGGTATATACTTTCTTCTGATATACCGATAAACACAGGCGAAGTGGTAAAGTGGTATTATTTTAAAAAAAAATAATAGAAAAAGTAAAATAGACTTTAATCTCTATTGTAAGATCAATACCTTAAACCAATCTTTCAGTACTCCTGCATACTGATTTTGAGAATCAGAAACCATTATTATTGTCTGTCTCCCATCTGAAAGTTTAGGACCAAGACACATACCTTCGTAATTGGCTACGGAATGATTAAATAAAGACAGAGTTGTACGAACCTCACAAACAAGTTTCTTATAAAGAGTCGTCCCTTTTTCTGACTTTGTATTGTCATCTGGCCATACTTGATACAATTTACAATTAACAAAAGCACCTAGTTTAGATGGCGGCACGAAAAACTCACGCTCTAAAACGAGCAAGCTGTTATCATTTAATGCCAGCATTTCACTTATGCCCATTGCATACCTGTATGATTTAGAATCAGCAACAGGCGCATCCATACGATATAAAAGCTGCCGTTTAGGTTTCAAGTCATCGCCAAAAGACTGTATGCGTATTGTATTTTCCACTTTATTAGTTGACGTGGCTTGCTCACCATCTATCTTTAGTGTACTCTCATTGGCAGTCCAAAAGGTACATGTCGAATCATTATATGCCAACGATTCAAAACCGTAATTATCTGTTGCCGTTAGATACTCTTTAGGTATATCAAATTCCTTACCGGTAAGTTTTCCATCAAGGGTATATTGCAATATTCTATTACCACGCTCTCCACTAACATATATTGTGCTATCTGATTTTCTGAAAGCAATCCCCTCCCCGTCTCTATTTTCCAATCCGCTTGAAAGGAACCGTTCGGGTTTGACTGTAATTATTCTACCACTAATAGAATCTATATCAATGTCAAAGATATGAAATCCATCCGTTTTAGACTTGTCATCAACTATAGCATATCGGTTTCTGTCTATATGCACTATTCCACTATAGTTCCCGGCCGGAACAGTATTGCTGAATGTCTGTTGCTTAAGTGCTATTACCGAAACCGTATGCTGATTTTCTAATTGCGCAAAAGTATTCAAATGCACAAAAAACGATGCGGCAAATATCAAAATTATATATCTCATATCAAATAGTGTAGTACAAAATCATTTATAATAAAACTGATATGATATATATTTATTATCTTTGCATCCGAAAAAAATACTACTGACATGAAAAAATACTTTTTATTATCCATTATGGTTGCAGCCTGTATGGCTATAAATGCTAAATCTCAGATGAAATATTATCTGTTTGTTTACTTCACAGGCAATGCTCCTGAGCAGGAACAGGTTTGCTATGCGACAAGTGCAGACGGATTCAACTATACGCCAATAAATGGCGGGAAACCTGTAATAGGGTCAGATACCATAGCTGTATCAAAGGGAGTGAGAGATCCCCATATTTTAAGAGGTAAAGACGGATGGTTCTACATGGTTGCTACAGACATGAGGTGTTCGTTGGGATGGGACTCGAACAGAGGTATTGTATTAATGCGCTCAAAAGATATGATTAACTGGGAGCATCACACTGTAAACTTCACTACACGCTTTTCCGGTTCCAACTTTGCAAATGTAACCAGGGTGTGGGCACCACAAACTATATATGACGCTAAAGCAGGAAAATATATTGTATATTTCTCTCTGCTCACTAATGACGGAACTATTCCTTATGACCGGGTATATTGGGCTTATGCCAACAAAGACTTTTCGGACCTGGAGAGTAAACCAGAGGTGCTATACGATTATGGACAGGCAAGCATTGATACGGATATAGCAATAGACGACTCAGGTACTTATCATTTGTATTTCAAGACTGAGGGTGCAAAGAAAAAAGGTATACGTCAATATACATTCACCGACATACATAAGTTTTCTGAATGGAAACTGCTGCCAGGTACTTTTGAACAGACTAAAGAGGATGTTGAGGGTGTAGGATTGTTCCCTCTAATAAAAGGAGGATGGTGCATGATGTACGACTGCTATCGCAACCATCATTACCAGTTCTGTAAGTCAAAGGATTTGTATAATTTTGAATTCGTTGCCAATACAGAAACAAAAGGCGCTTTTACTCCTCGCCATGGGACTGTAATGCAGATAACTAAAAAAGAATATAAAAGACTGATAAATCGCTATAATAAATAATTATAGCGATTTAACGATCTTATCTATTTCATCAAATTGTTTTCCAAGATTAAGATTGAAATATATACGATATAATGCCGGTGCCCATTTGTCTTTCTCATCAGGTGCCAGTTCTCTATACCTTTCCATATATTTACGAGCTTTCTTATAGTCGTTTAGTATCTCACTCTTATGTGTCGATGTACCTTGCGCATTATCCAAAGCAACTGCCATACTTATATATGCTGTACCGGCATTAAAATATGAGTCAGCAAGACTGTCATCCTTAGCTATAAGACTGTCACTTATTAGAATAGACTCTTTGTATTTTCCCATACTTAACAGTATCGAACTCTTCGCATAAAGATATACCACACTGCTCTTATTAACAGCTAATGCATTATTTACGATAGTTAATGCACTGTCAAGACTATTCTTTGACATGTAATAATCTATAAGTCTTGGGAAGAAGAACGGAAACTGTGGATGAAGTTTAAAACCTGTATTCAATGTGTTGACATATTTCACAGTATCTTTCTGCATAAGATGCGCTTCTGAAATATATTGCATCACAAAATCATTATGCAGACTATCTTTAACTGCTAAATCTTGATATAATAATATAGATTCAGGATTTTTTAGTTTGTAACCACAAAAAGTTGCCCAATATGCACATTCAGACATACGCTTATCTGACTTCAAATAATTATACGAACTGAACAGAGGTTGGTCTTTGCAATCTATATATTTTTTGTAAAAGTCAAAAGCTAGCTGATACTGCTGGTGACGCATAAAATAAGCACCACCATAAAATAGGTTGAGTCTATATGCGTTCAGATATTGAGCGTTACGCTCACGATACTTTATTTTTATATTACCCTTCTTATCCGGTGCAGCATCAATACTGTCTAAACTTTCAAGCACAGTGAACATATCAAGGCACTTATTAAACAAGGCTGCAGTATCAGACTTTTGCTTAAGATATAAATTCTCATTATACTGCTCGTACTGCACACGAACAGTCTCAAACAGAGTTTGATAGATCTTTATATTGGTTTTGTTACTTGGTTTAGTCAATAAACCACGCATCAGAGCCTCTGCCTTATCTATGTCTTTACCACTTTTAAGATAAGACCGTGCCTGAACGATCTCATTTTTTTGGGCGTTCAGGCACGGTGTAATAAGTAATATTATTGATAGTAATATAAAAAATCTCTTCATCTTACTTTACTAATGGTTCAAGTTCTTTTACACCTGCTTGATCACCAAGTGCATAATAAACTTGGTAAAGAGGATATGCCCAATTTACTTTTTCTCTGTTAGGATCCATACCTTTAACTTTCTCAAGGTATATCTTAGACTGAGCAAATACGGCCTTTACCTTATTCAGATTTTCGGGTGTCATACGTCCCATCTTATCTGCAAGTTTGTTATTCATCTCCAAGGCTTTAGAATTATAGCATATACCAATATTGAAGATAACCTGAACAAATGAAGGATCAATTTCTGCAGCTTTCTTATATGCATCTACAGCATCATCCCAATTTTTGTTATTCATGAGATATTCGCCTTTCAATGCCCATGCCATTCTACTGTTAGGTTCGCGAGCGATTTCTTCGTCAGCAAACTGTTTCATCTCTTCTGCATGTCCTGGTGTTCCGTAATAATCGATCAACAGTCCTGTGTACTTCTCGTTTTTAGGATTCTTTGCATGAAGATCCTTAATTACGCTAAGATAATTTATTGAATCCTGCTTTGTCTTTATCTGATCTTTCATTGCAAAGATTTTTATCTCTGCTGCATCAGCTGCTACTGCTGTATCTTTCATTGCAATATCAGCATATTTGTTTGCTGCTTCATAATTTTTCATTCCATAAGCCAGAAGACCTGCATAATAAGATACCTGACCCATGTACTGGTCTTTTGTCATATCCTTGCCTTCAAACAATGATGAATTAGCACTCTCTACATACAGAGAGAAATCTTTGTAAGCTGCCTCATTATTATGATGATTGTACTCATAAAGACCACTATTAATAACCATTGAACGGACATTCAGCATACGGTCAGCGTTAGCTTTACGGTATTTAGGTTTTACCTTTCCTTTTTCGTTCGGTTGTTTGTCAATATTCTCACACTCAAGTGCTGCATTCAAAGCTTCAACAGCGGCCTTGTTCAATCCTAGTGTATCATAAGAAACCTTTCCGCCGGTGATTTTGCCTTTTGCCTCTTCTGCCTGCTCTTTAGAAATCTTGGCACATTGGATATCAACCATTGTATTCCAAGCTTTTGCTTTGTCTACAGTCTGGCCGGAAGTCAAAGCTGGTGTAATTGTCTTGACAGCTTCTTCATATTTATCTGTCATTCCTGCTGCTTGTTTTACCAAGTCGTCTTGGGCTAACGCACTTGAGGCTGTTGCAACCATCAGTGCCATAATCATAATTTTTTTCATATCGATTTTGTTTGGTTTAACATTCTAATTTTCGCTGTTGTCATCGTCGAAGTCAACAAGGTTTATGTCGCTGCTGTCTTCTGCATCAATTGATGTGACGTCTTCTACATCTTGATTTGCACTTTGACTATTGCCCGGCATTGATTCACTGTTCTGAGCGAACTCCTTTCTACTTTCTTCTTCTACGACTTCTTCAAGAGAAGAACTCATAACCTTGCATACACTTGCAATAACATCATTCTTCTTAGTGAGATTGATAAGACGGACACCCTGAGTAGCGCGACCCATTACACGAACATCAGCAACCTTAAGTCTGATAAGTATTCCACTCTTATTGATAATCATAAGATCGTTATCGTCAGTAACAACTTTTATAGCTACCAAACGGCCTGTTTTTTCTGTTATTGAAAGTGTCTTAACACCCTTGGCTCCACGATTGGTCTTACGGTAATCGTCAACTTCAGAACGCTTGCCATATCCATTTTCGCTTACTACCATGATGTTCTCTGTCTGTGCGTCATTTACGATAACCATACCGATAAGTTCGTCATCACCTTCATCAAGTCTCATACCACGTACACCCGTTGAACCACGACCCATACAGCGTACAAGACTCTCGTCAAATCTTACTGCACGACCGTTACGGTTAGCTAACAATATCTCGTTATTACCGTTAGTAAGACGTACACTTATAACTTCATCGTCTTCTCTAATATTAATAGCTATTACTCCATTTGTTCTAGGGCGACTGTATTCTTTCAACGGAGTTTTCTTTATAACACCTTGTTTTGTAGCAAATACTACATAATGACTGTTTAAGAATTCTTCATCGTTAAATTTGCCTATACGAAGGAATGCATTTACGCTATCGTCAGACTCAATATTGAGCATATTCTGAATAGCTCTTCCCTTAGAATTCTTTGCTCCTTCAGGTATCTCATAACACTTCATCCAAAAACAACGTCCCTTTCTTGTAAAGAAGAGCATTGTCTGGTGCATAGTAGCCGGATAAATGAATTCTGTAAAGTCCTCGTCACGTGTATGAGCTCCCTTGCTTCCTACTCCACCACGGCTCTGTTCACGGAACTCTGATAATGGAGTACGCTTAATATAGCCAAGATGACTGATTGTTATTACAACAGGATCATTAGGATAGAAGTCTTCAGGATTGAATTCTTCACTTGAATATTTTATCTCTGTACGTCTGTCATCACCATATTTATCCTTTACTTCATTAAGTTCGTCTTTCATTACTTTCTTGCAAAGTTCAGGGTCATTAAGAATAGACTCGAGGTATGCAATAAGTTTCTCAAGTTCTTGAAATTCCTGATGCAACTGATCCATACGGAGACCTGTCAACTGTGACAGACGCATGTCAACGATTGCCTTTGCCTGAACGTCGTCGAATTCAAAACGTTTCTTCAATGCCTCAATAGCATCAGAAGGTGTCTTGGATGCACGTATCAAATGTACAACTTCATCAATATTGTCACATGCGACTATCAATGCTTCAAGGATATGCGCACGATCTTGAGCTTTCTTAAGTTCAAACTTAGTACGGCGTATTGTTACCTCATGACGATGATCTACAAAGTGTTTAACACATTCCCTAAGCGAAAGAAGTTTTGGCCTGCCATGTACGAGAGCGATGCAATTTACAGAGAATGAGCTCTGCAAAGCAGTCATCTTAAATAATTTATTTAATACGACATTGGCGTTGGCGTCTCTGCGTACATCAATACGTATACGCATACCTTGACGACCACTCTCATCGTTAACATATGTAATACCCTCTATCTTCTTTTCGTTTGACAGTTCTGCAATATACTTTACCAGTTCTGCTTTATTTACTCCATAAGGAATCTCAGTAACGATAATAGTATCATGCGCATCACTCGGTTCAATCTCAGCTTTAGCACGAAGTATAATTCTACCACGACCTGTCTCGTAAGCATCCTTTACACCTTGTATACCATATATATATGCACCTGTTGGAAAATCAGGAGCCTTGATATATTGCATAAGACCATTTATGTCTATTTCAGGATTATCGATATATGCACAGCATCCGTCTATTACTTCACGTAAATTATGCGTAGGTATATTAGTAGCCATACCTACAGCAATACCGTTACCACCATTAACAAGAAGGTTTGGAATCTTGGTTGGCATAACAGTTGGCTCAACAAGTGAGTCATCAAAGTTATTAGCCATATCCACAGTATCCTTGTCCAAATCGTCCATTACATGCTCGCCCATCTTAGAAAGGCGACACTCTGTATAACGCATGGCAGCTGCGCCATCACCATCTACTGAACCAAAGTTTCCTTGTCCATCTACAAGAGTGTAACGCATATTCCAGTTCTGAGCCAAACGTACCAAAGCTCCATAAACCGAACTGTCTCCATGTGGGTGATACTTACCGAGCACCTCACCTACTACACGTGCACATTTCTTATATGCTTTATCACTTGTGTTGCCTATACCAAGCATACCATAAAGTATGCGGCGATGCACAGGTTTAAAACCATCTCTTACATCAGGGAGAGCACGCGCCACGATTACCGACATTGAATAGTCGATATATGACGATTTCATCTCTTCCTCGATGTTAATCTTCATAATTCTGTCTTGATCTACTGTATTATCCATTGGATTTTATTTGATTGTTTTTTCTGTTGTTTCCGACAGGCATACTGAAATGCCAAAATCACGTTTAAGGGCATTTATTTGCATTCTAACGCATTTTAAGCCCAAAAAGTACGCTAAGGTAACACATTTTGGCGACATAAAAAAACATTTTAGCGAAAAATAGATAAAAAATAAAAAAAAACAGGTTGGCACGAGTTTTGTTAATCATTTATTGTATATTTGCACAGTTCAAATTATGATGTATATCGTCTGATAAGGCAGACAAACAAACATGGTAATGCGACATAATGTATATAACGAAATGTTTAATAAAATAAATAAAGAAAGGTAAGTTTATGACAAGTCAGTTTTCACCTAAAGTCTCAGAAGTGTTGGCTTTCAGCAGAGAAGAGGCAGCTCGTCTGGCAAGTCGATCAGTAGGTCCGGAGCACCTACTGTTAGCAATATTGAGGGAAAAAGAAGATCCAATATATTCATTATTAACTGAATTTGGTATCAATTCAAAATCAGTAAGGGATAAGCTCGAGGAAAAGGTACGCGAAAGCGATAATAATACGCCATTAAACACTAGTGAACTGGTGCTTAATGAGGGTGCAAGTAACATTCTTAAGCTTGCTGTTCTCGAGGCTCGTCTTCAGAAGACAAATACAGTGGATATTGAACATATTCTTTTGGCTATTTTGCATGATTCTGTAAATAATGGTGCAAAAGAGGTCCTGGAATTTAACAATGTAAATTATAATGATGTTGCAAATATTCTACATCAGAAGAATGCTCCTCATGACGGAATAGGATTGCCAGACGACGATGATGAGGATGAGGATGAAGATCCGATGTTAAGACCTCAAGGCAGTAACGAACAAAATGAAAGGGTTGGCACTTCAACACGTAAACCTGTTAGTAAGACACCTGTTCTCGACAACTTTGGTACAGATCTTACCAAGGCTGCAGTTGAAGGCAAGTTAGACCCTGTAGTAGGAAGAGAAAAAGAAATTCAGCGTGTTATTGAAATTCTTGGCAGACGCAAGAAGAATAACCCTGTGCTTATAGGTGAACCTGGTGTTGGTAAAAGTGCCATCGTTGAAGGATTGGCACAACTTATAGTGAAACGCCACACCTCTCCTATTCTATTCAACAAGCGTATTGTCAGTCTTGATATGACTTCGGTTGTAGCCGGAACAAAATATCGTGGACAGTTTGAAGAGCGCATCAGAGCTCTTATAAAAGAGATAGAATTAAATCCTGATGTAATAATATTCATTGATGAAATACATACTATAATTGGAGCTGGAAGCACACCAGGATCTATGGATGCAGCTAATATACTTAAGCCTGCTCTTGCACGCGGAACTATACAATGTATAGGTGCTACAACACTTGATGAATATCGTAACAGCATTGAGAAAGATGGGGCTTTGGAAAGACGTTTCCAGAAGGTTATTGTGGAACCAACAACCGCTGCAGAAACATTGCAGATATTGGAAAATATCAAGGAGAGATACGAGCAGCATCACCATGTAAAATATAGTGAAGATGCACTTTTGGCATGTGTCAAATTGACAGAAAGGTATGTCAGTGACAGATTTTTCCCTGATAAGGCTATTGATGCCCTTGATGAAGTTGGTTCACGCGTACATCTAAGTCATACTAGCGTTCCTCCTGAAATTACTGAGAAGGAAAAGGAAATACAATTTATAAAGGAGAAAAAACAAGGTGCAGTACGCGGACAGAATTTTGAATTGGCTGCAAGTTACAGGGACAAACAAGTAGAACTGGAAAAGGAACTGGAAGACCTGAATAAGAAATGGACAAACGGAGAATGTGAGGAGAAGCAGGTAATTGATGAAAAAGAAGTTGCTGATGTTGTATCTATTATGACCGGCGTTCCTGTACAGCGTATTGCTGAGGCTGAGGGCATAAGACTTAAAGCTATGGCTGATACACTAAAATCAGAGGTTATCGCTCAAGATAATGCAATAGACAAAATGGTAAAGTCGATACAGCGTAACCGTGTCGGCTTGAAGGAACCGAACCATCCTATCGGAGCTTTTATGTTTTTAGGTCCTACAGGAGTTGGAAAAACGTACCTTGCAAAGAAACTTGCCGAAATAATGTTCGGTTCTACAGATGCTCTTGTCAGAATTGATATGAGTGAATACACTGAAAGCTTCAACGTTTCAAGACTTGTTGGAGCTCCTCCGGGATATGTTGGTTACGGTGAAGGTGGACAGTTGACGGAACGTGTAAGGCGTCATCCGTATTCAATAGTTCTATTGGACGAAATAGAAAAGGCACATGGAAATGTTTTCAATATGCTTCTGCAATTGTTGGACGAGGGACGAATGACTGACGGAAATGGCAGACTGGTCGATTTTAGAAACACTATAATAATAATGACTAGTAATTCAGGTACTCGACAGTTGAAGGAATTCTCTCAAGGTGTAGGTTTCAATGCAGGTAGACTTGGAACTAATCTGAATGAGAAGGATAAGGAATATGCTCGTGACATTATCCAAAAGAGTCTTAGTAAGACGTTCTCTCCTGAGTTCATTAACAGACTGGATGAGATTATTACTTTCGACCAATTGGATATGAATGCTATAAAGAAAATTATTGATATTGAACTGAAGAATCTCTTCAACCGCGTTGAAAACATGGGATATCATTTATCAATAACAGATAAGGCAAAAGAACTTGTAGCAAGCAAAGGCTACGATGTACAGTTTGGTGCCCGTCCTCTGAAAAGAGCTATTCAGAATTATATAGAAGATGGCGTATGTGAAAAACTTCTTGGAGAGGACATCAAGTCTGGTGATACTATTAGTATTGGCAAAGATCCGCATAAAGAGGCTCTTACATTCAATATAAATTCTTGATATATAAGTGAATAATAAAAAAAGGCTGACTTTTAATTAAGTCAGCCTCTTTTATTATCAGAAAGAATTATCTAATTCTGTCAGAATCCCTTATTAACTTTTCGTCCGCCTTGATTCCTCTACGCGCCATAATATATGATATAATTGAAGCAAAAGGTAATACACATAGATAACTGTATTGAAACTCTGCATTATATCTAGCCTTAAAGACAAGCGAATAGACAATAAAAACGATATACCAACCTATAAGGAGTAGTATATTCAGAACACATAGTCTTGACTGGAATATACGATTACGGTAAGCAAATATTGCAACTACTGCCATTGGCAAAGTAACCAACTGTATTACAAATAGAGGCCATACTACAAAGTCGTGGGCTCCTTGTGATGTCAAGACCCACAAATTCATCATAGTACCTACAGTAAGTCCATCCTGATTATAAGTTCCTATTGGAAAACTAAGACTTAAAACAGTTAGTATTATGCTTAAAAGCAAATAGATGGTCTGTTTACGCTGAAGCATCTTTAGTTCTCTTTACTTTCTTTAGTATTATCACGCCAAAAAATATTACCGTCTATGAACTCCTGAGTAGCTATAAGAGTTGACTTTGGTAATTTCTCATAATAACGTGAAATCTCTATTTGCTCACGATTCTCAAAAACTTCCTCAAGACTATCATTATATGATGCGAATTCAGCAAGTTTTTTGCTCAAATCCTGTTTAATCTCTGCTGAAATCTGATTAGAACGTTTTGAGATTATAGCAACACTCTCATAAATATTACCTGTCTCATCACAAAGATCCATAATATTACGAGTTACGGTATTAATCGGGGCTTTTGATTTTTTGTAATCCATTTTTTTATATTTTTATTTTAATCTTTTATCTCTTTCTTACATCCTGCTATGAACTTCTCTGCAACATCTTTATATTTGCTGTCTGGAAATTCATTTAAAAAACCATAGCATTCATCTTCGGCATCGCGAAAACGATCCAGCCTTTTAGATTCAATGCTCTGCTCTGCCAAACCATACTTGCTCTTCATTATAAGCAAAATAAAATCCTCACGTTTCTTAGTATAAGGATAATCCTTTATAGCATTCTGGGCTGTTATTATACTAGCTTCAAAATTATTACCTCCATTAGTACAATTTCCAAAATAAGAACCTAAATTATAATAAAGTTTGGCGGTAAGATATTCTTTTTGTACCAACTTATCCTGTAACTCAAACATACGGTTCTGAGCTAATGTATGATATTTGCTTTCTGGAAATAAATCTAGAAAGTCTTGATAAGCACTTATAGAACTGTATGTATCTGTCTGATCAAGACGAGCCTCCGGAGTACTACGATACAATGACTCTCCATTATAATATGTAGCCATTTCTGCATATGTTCCTTTTGGATATGTGGAACTGTATTTTTTAAAATATTCAGATGCAGACTGATAGTCATGGCTGCAATATTCTGCCATGCCTAACATGTATAGACATTCTTGAGCATTCTCAGTACCTTTCTCGATTGTTACCAATTCTTGTAACAATGTAATAGCTCTATTAAAATGCCCAGTTGCGAAACTTTCCTTGGCATATTCGTATTTATAATCGTAATCTTGCGATTTATATACAGCATTGAACTCGTTGGCACAACTGCTCAACAAAATTGCGATTACGGATAATATTAGTATATTTCTTTTCATTTTGCAAAATTTGATTGCAAAAGTAAGCATAATTCCTTTAAATACAAAGTATTGATAATGATTTTTAGCAAAAAAATGCGCTTTATTACGTTTATTATCCAGAATTTACGTAATTTTGCCTTCCCTATCAAGATTTATACATAATGGGAGAATTCAAACTAACATCAAAATACAAGCCAACAGGCGATCAGCCTGAAGCTATACAGCAATTAACAGAAGGACTTAAGCGTGGCGACAAATCACAAGTTTTATTGGGAGTAACAGGATCTGGTAAAACTTTTACTGTAGCTAACGTAATTGCAAATTTAAAAAAGCCGACTCTTGTTCTTAGCCATAATAAGACCTTGGCTGCACAATTGTACGATGAGATGAAAGGTTTCTTTCCTGAAAATGCTGTAGAGTATTATGTATCTTATTATGATTATTATCAGCCGGAGGCTTATTTGCCATCGTCTGACACTTATATAGAAAAGGATCTTGCTATCAATGAGGAGATTGACAAACTACGATTAAGGACTGTTTCTTCTTTGTTATCAGGAAGGAAAGACGTTGTTGTTGTATCCTCTGTTTCTTGTATTTATGGTATGGGAGGACCTTCATCAATGCAAGAAAATGTAATTACAATAAAAAAAGGCATGAAACTTGATCGTAACGAAATGTTACGTCGTCTAGTAAATGCATTATATGTGCGTAATGATATAGAACTATCGCGTGGAAATTTCCGTGTCAAGGGTGATACGGTAGACATATTCATGGCTTATAGTGACAATATATTGAGAGTTACTTTCTGGGATGATGAAATAGATGAGATATCTGAAGTTGACGCTGTTGACCTACATAGAATGGCTTCTTTTAAAGAATATCAGATATACCCTGCTAATCTATTTGTCACATCTAAAGAACAGACAGAATTCGCCATCAGAAAAATACAGGATGACCTTGTAGAACGAATAAATTATTTTAACGAGATAGGTGATACTATCAAAGCTCAAAGAATCAAGGAGCGCGTGGAATATGATATGGAGATGATCAAGGAACTGGGACATTGTTCTGGTATTGAAAATTATTCACGTTATTTTGATGGAAGGCAACCTGGACAACGCCCATATTGTCTGCTTGATTTTTTCCCTAAAGATTTTTTGATGGTTATCGACGAAAGTCATGTAAGTGTTCCACAAATTAATGCTATGTATGGTGGTGACAGGGCTAGAAAAACTAATCTGGTAGAATTCGGGTTCAGACTACCGGCTGCTTTTGACAACCGTCCTTTAAAGTTTGAAGAATTCGAATCAATAACGAATCAGGTAATATATGTTTCTGCAACACCGGCTGACTATGAATTAGCACAGTCTGAGGGTGTCGTTGTAGAACAGGTCATCCGCCCTACCGGATTACTTGATCCTGAAATAGAAATACGACCGTCTGAAAATCAAATTGATGATTTATTAGATGAAATACTTACTAGAAGTCATCGCAATGAAAGGGTTCTTATAACGACACTTACAAAGCGTATGGCAGAGGAGCTTACGGAGTATTTACTTAATCATAATGTTAAAACCAGTTATATACACAGTGATGTTGATACGTTAGACAGGGTGAAAATTTTGAATGGGTTACGTGCGGGTGAATATGATGTTCTTGTAGGTGTTAATCTATTAAGAGAAGGTCTTGACTTGCCGGAAGTTTCATTAGTTGCAATACTAGATGCAGACAAAGAGGGGTTCTTAAGAAGCAGACGGTCTTTAACACAAACAGCTGGACGTGCGGCGCGTAATGTCAATGGCAAGGTTATAATGTATGCAGACCGCATAACAAAGAGTATGCAGCAGACTATTGATGAGACAAGCCGACGACGTATTAAACAGATTAAATATAATGAAGAACATAATATAACTCCAACTCAAATTGTCAAAGATCTAAAAGGTAGCAGTTTAACATCATCTACAGTACCTGAAGGTATTGAAAAAGGTCAATATACGGGTCAAGCATATTATAGTGGACCATCTGAAGATGTAGCTTTTGCTGCCGATCCAATATTAATGAGAATGACAAGACCACAAATGGAAAAGAGTATTTCTGACACTACAAAACTGATGAAGCAGGCTGCCAAAAATATGGATTTCATTCAAGCGGCTCAGTATCGTGATGAAATAATAAGACTACAAAAAGAATTGGAATTAAAATAAGAGAAGACTTGTTTAAGTCAAAAAACATTAAATTACCAGCAATTATATAATTATTTTGTATTTTTGCCAATTAATAAATTTAAACCAAATATAAACATGAAAAGACTTTTTATTGTACTAATGGCTTGTATGCCACTATTATCTATGGCGCAGAATGTATGGGAAAGACCAAAAGTAGAGAAAAATACTGCGATGGCAAAAATAAATCCAGATCAAAAATATATACAAGAAGGGGCTATTCCTGAAATAGATGGGAAAGTCGTTTTTACAGATACAATATACGTAAACGGTAAATCTAAATTACAACTCTATAGTGCATTGCACAATTTTTTAGAAGATATGACAACAGAAGAAGGACAGTTTATTGGCAAAAGCAATGTAGTCATAACTGATTCTATAAAAGGTCTATTAGCTGCAAGATATTCAGAATGGCTCATATTCTCGGATAAATCACTTGCTCTTGACCGCACTCAGTTCAACTATCAAATTATAACAGAATGCAAAGATGGAATGGCTTTAATAACAATGAATAGAATTTCATATGATTATGAAATAGACAGAGGCGGCAACCATTACTCTGCAGAAGAATGGATTACAGATAAAAATGGTCTGAACAAGAGCAAGACGAAGCTTTCACGTATTAGTGGAAAATTCCGTCGGAAGACAATAGATAGAAAAGACTATCTGTTCAAAACCATAAAAGAGCTATTGACAGAAAAACAATAACATATTTTTATAATGGAAAAAGAAAAGGTAGATAAGATTGTAGAAGAGACTTTAGAACGGCCAATACACCATAGCAAAGAAGAAAATCCTAAACGCTATCTGGCCTTGAGAAATATTTTGAATATAATATTCATGATAGGTGCTTTAGTAGGTTTATTGATATATTTATTTAGCGACGAGTTTTCTGGAACTATTGTTATTATGGCTGCAATGGCTATAAAAATTATCGAATCCGTATTAAGAATAACCTACCGTTGATGCAGATGAAAAAGAAACTCATTTTATCTATAATATTAAGCACTAGTGCGGTGGCATGCATTAATGCGCAAAATTATAAACAAATGGATGAAAACGGCAACATTACAACACGTAATGAAAATGGTCGTAACAATAAGACAGATTCATTGGGCTCTGATAAAGAAATACCAAAGGGTTTGAAGGTCTGGAATATTGATAATAGATTCGGAGACAGGATTGAAGCTATACCAGATACGGTTTCGGATATGTATATGAACTCAATTTTCACGTCTGGACTAAGAGGTGAATATAATACGACGGGAAATCTCGGATCACCAAGAGTAAACCGTATTTTTACAGACAGGACTACAGGTAGCCAGTTCATATTTACAGATCCCTACGACTATTTCATAACGCCTGTAGATAAATTCCAGTTCACAAATACGTTATCACCGATAACAAATATATCTTATAACGACTGTGGAAATAAAACAAATGGAGAAGATCATTTCAAGGCCTTATTTGCTGTCAATTCAGGCAAAAAAATTGGTTTGGGATTTAAGTTTGACTACCTATACGGACGAGGGTTTTATTCGAATCAAAGTACCAGTCATTTTAACGGTTCTCTATATGCTTCATACATAGGAGACAGATATGATATGCATTTTTTATTTTCGTCAAATCATGAAAAGGTTTCAGAAAATGGTGGAATTACTGATGATAACTATATAACGCATCCGGAAAGTTTTAATGATAATTTTGGCGAAAATGAAATACCAACTGTTTTAGAAAAAAACTGGAATAGGAATGACAATCAACATATATTTCTTTCTCATAGATATAATATTGGATTCAACCGTAAGGTGAAAATGACAGATGAAGAGATAAAAGCTAAGAAATTTGCACTTGAATCTGCTAAAGAAAATAAAGCTAAGAAAGAAAAAGAAAAAGCAGAAAACGCCAAAAATCAAAATAATAAAGAAAACGAACAGGAAACGCCAAAGGTTTTAATTGGTAGGCCGGCAGATGCAAAAATCGTAGGTGATGAACCTTCTGACAGTGCTAAAAAAGTGAATGGCAGAATATCGGTAAATGGTAAATCACAATCAGATAGTCTCCTTGCAGCAGCAAAGAAGGCTGAACAGGATACTTCATGGCTAAAAAATGAGTATGTACCCGTTACTAGTTTTATACATACCCTTGATTTTAACAACTATTCACGCATATATGAAGCATATAATACTCCCAAAGACTATTATGCCAATACATATTATAAAGACGGTATTCTAAGTGGAGATTCTATTTATGATAATATAAAATTTTATTCAATAAAGAATACTTTTGCTATAGCATTACTTGAAGGATTTAATAAATATGCCAAAGCTGGATTAAAAGTCTTTGGTTCACATGAATATCGAAATATTTCAATGCCTGACAATACTGGAACAGGAACTACATCATGGGGTGAACATGATATCAGCGTTGGTGGACAACTTAGTAAAACTCAGGGCAATTTACTACATTATAATATTATGGCTGAAACATGGCTAGTCGGGAAAGATGCCGGACAGCTAAAGATTGATGGAAAAGCGGACTTGAATTTCAAAATCCTTAATGATACGGTGCAGTTAGCGGTAAAGGCTTATTTATACAGACTGAATCCAACATTTTTCTACAGACATTACCAGTCTAAACATTTATGGTGGGATAATGACGGACTTGATAAGGAAATACGTACTCATATTGAAGGGGACTTTTCTATTAAACGTACACGTACAAATCTCCGTATAGCTGTAGATAATATACAAAATTATACATATTTTGCTCAAGCGTATAATATAACAAGCTCTTTTGGTAGGACTGGTAATACTGTTTCTGTAAATCAAAGCAGTGAAAACATAAGTTTGTTGACCGCGCAATTAAGTCAAGACTTTACATTGGGACCGCTAAACTGGGAAAATCAGATTACTTATCAAAAGAGTACAAATTCTAATATATTACCGGTACCTGATGTGAATATCTATAGCAATCTTTACATTCGCTTTATGATATCACACGTACTTAAAGTTGACCTTGGTGGAGATGTAAGATATTTCACAAAATATTATGCACCAGACTATAGCCCAGTACTAGGACAATACTGCGTTCAGAATAGCAATGATAAGACAGAAGTTGGAAATTGTCCTATTGTTAATGTTTATGCCAATATGCATTTGAAGCATACTAGATTCTTTGTGATGATGAGTCATGTTACGGGAGGTAGTGATTACTTTTTCACACCACACTACCCTCTTAATGGAAGAGTTTTCCGCTTCGGTGTTTCATGGAATTTCTTCAACTAAAAAAATAAAAAACCTCTCAAGTTCTTGCTTGAGAGGTTTTTATTTAAGGCTATAATATTATAAATTACACAATACCTTGTGCCATCATAGCTTTGGCAACTTTCATGAAACCTGCTACATTTGCACCTTTAACATAGTTGATATAACCATCTGACTCTGTACCATATTTAACACAATTCTCGTGTATATTCATCATGATGTCTTCATGTAACATTTTGTCAACCTGCGCTGAAGACCAACTCAAGCGCTCAGAATTCTGACTCATCTCAAGACCTGATACAGATACACCTCCTGCATTAGCAGCCTTACCAGGAGCATACAGAATCTTTGCATTCTGAAATATTTTAATTGCCTCTGGAGTAGATGGCATGTTAGCTCCTTCACTCACAGCGAAAATCCCGTTAGCAACAAGAGTCTTTGCAGCATCACCATTAATTTCATTCTGAGTAGCAGAAGGTAACGCAATGTCAGCTTTCTCGCCCCATGGTCTAGCTCCTGATACATACTTAACACCAAATTTATCAGCATACTCCTTTATACGGCCACGTTCAATATTTTTCAGTTCCATAACAAAAGCTAGTTTCTCTGATGTAATTCCATTAGGATCATAAATATAACCATCAGAATCTGATAGTGTAACAACTTTAGCACCTAATTGTATGCATTTCTCGGTAGTATACTGTGCAACATTGCCTGAACCAGATACAAGTATGGTTTTGCCCTTAATATCTATATTACGGGTTTTAAGCATCTCACACAAGAAATAAACGTTACCATAACCAGTAGCTTCCGGACGTATAAGTGAACCTCCATATTCCAATCCTTTACCTGTGAGAATACCACTCCACTCATGCGTCAATTTTTTATACTGTCCGAAGAGATAACCTATCTCACGACCACCGACTCCTATGTCGCCAGCAGGAACATCAACATCCGGACCGATATGACGATATAGTTCGCTCATAAATGCTTGACAAAAACGCATAACTTCTGCATCACTCTTACCGCGCGGAGAAAAATCGGAACCACCCTTTGCACCACCCATAGGTAGCGTAGTGAGCGAATTCTTGAATGTCTGTTCAAAAGCTAAGAATTTTAAGATACCAAGATTAACTGATCTGTGAAAACGTAAACCTCCCTTATATGGACCTATAACATTGTTATGCTGAATGCGGTAACCCATATTGGTCTGTACATTACCTTTATCATCAACCCAAGATACTCGAAACTCAATAACACGGTCTGGTATACACAAACGTTCAATAAGATTTGCCTTATCAAACTCAGGATGTTTGTTATACTCCTCTTCAATTGTTACAAGCACTTGGCTTACTGCCTGGATGTACTCAGGCTCGTTTGGAAATCTCTGTTTGAGATTTTCAACTACTTTAGATGCATTCATAATTTTCTTTTTTGGTTGTTTAAATTTGTATTAAGTTTGCTATACTCTTAGTCATTAAAATCTATTTCTTTGCGACAAAGTTACATTTTTCAGACGAAATAAGCAACAAAAACAACTAATAATTGAGAATAAACTTTCTTTATGTTGTTTTTTAGCTATATTTATGAAATTACACAAAAAGTTTCATTCCGTAATATATATAATCTATTTTTCCACATTTAAACTTGAAACGATCAATAATTCTAATAATTTATCAGATATTAATTCTAGATAAAAATAAATTAGGCGGTAATGAATAAATCATTACCGCCTAATATAATATATAAGAATATTATCCTTCGATAGCTCCTTGAGCTGCTGCCAAACGTGCTATGGGTACACGGAAAGGAGAACAGCTTACATAATTCAAACCTACTCTATTACAGAATTTAACAGATGAAGGTTCACCACCATGCTCACCACAAATACCACAAGTAAGGTTCGGACGCGTTTTACGTCCTTTTTCAACGGCAATCTTTATCAACTCTCCTACTCCTTTTTGATCTAATACCTGGAAAGGATCTACATTAAGTATCTTTTTATCCAGATATACAGGTAAGAAACTTGCTATATCGTCACGACTATAACCATAAGTCATCTGAGTAAGATCATTAGTTCCAAAACTAAAGTATTCTGCATTCTTAGCAATATAATCAGCAGTAAGAGCTGCACGAGGTATTTCTATCATTGTACCTACACGGAATGGCAATTCAATACCTTCTTCTTTGAACAAATTAGCAGCAGTTTCGCGTATAACTTTTTCTTGAAGATCAAACTCATTTACTATACCAATAAGAGGGACCATTATTTCCGGATGAGGATCAAAACCTTCTTTCTTTAACTGTATGGCTGCGCTTAAAATGGCCATTGTCTGCATTTCCGTAATCTCTGGATATGTATTACCAAGACGGCATCCGCGGTGTCCTAACATCGGGTTGTGTTCACTCAAACTGTTTACACGCTGCTGTATTTTCTGGACACTAACTCCCATCTCTTTTGCCATTTCTTCTTGTCCCTTAAGATCATGAGGGACAAATTCATGTAAAGGTGGATCCAAAAGACGGATATTTACAGGAAAACCATCCATTGCTTTCAATATTCCGTAAAAGTCCTGCTTCTGATAAGGAAGTAGTTTACTTAATGCTTTCTTTCTGCCTTCTAATGTGTCAGAAAGAATCATCTCACGCATTGCTTTGATCTTCTCATTTTCAAAAAACATGTGTTCAGTACGACAGAGGCCTATACCAACAGCACCGAAATTACGTGCAACTTCTGCATCATGAGGAGTATCAGCATTAGTACGTACGACTAGACGAGTATACTTATCACATAATTTCATAAGTTCTGCAAAATCACCTGTAACCTCTGCTGGTTTTGTATTTACTTGCCCTAAATAGACTTCACCTGTACTTCCGTTAAGTGATATATAATCACCTTCCTTGAGAATCACACCGTCAATTTCAACTGAACGAACTTTATAGTCTACATTAATAGCTCCAGCTCCTGACACACAACATTTTCCCATTCCTCTTGCAACGACCGCCGCATGACTTGTCATACCTCCACGAGCGGTAAGAATACCTTCTGCTGCTGACATACCTGCAAGATCTTCAGGAGACGTCTCAATACGAACCATGATTACTTGATGCCCATCAGCATGCCATTTCTCTGCATCGTCAGCGAAAAAAACGATCTGTCCACATGCTGCACCTGGTGATGCCGGCAACCCGCGAGTAAGAACTTTGGCCTGCTTAAGTGCCGTCTTATCAAATACGGGGTGCAAAAGTTCATCTAATTTATTTGGTTCGCAACGCCCTAAAGCAGTTTTCTCATCTATCTGACCTTCATAAAGTAAATCCATCGCTATTTTTACCATAGCCGGTCCTGTTCGTTTACCATTACGAGTCTGCAAGAACCATAATTTTCCTTCTTGAACAGTGAATTCCATATCTTGCATATCATGATAATGCTTCTCTAGTTTTTCTTGTAAAGCATTTAATTGGCCAAATATTTCAGGCATAGCTTCTTCCATTGACGGATATTTGCTTGAACGTATGTCCTCATTAATATCTTGCTGTTTAGCCCAACGCAAAGAACCTTCTTTTGTTATCTGTTGCGGTGTACGAATTCCAGCAACAACATCTTCGCCCTGAGCATTAACAAGATACTCACCATTAAATATATTTTCACCAGTAGCAGCATCTCGACTGAAACAGACACCTGTGGCAGATGTATTGCCCATATTACCAAATACCATGGCCATGACACTTACAGCTGTACCCCACTCAGATGGAATACCTTCCATTTTACGGTAAAGTATAGCGCGATCATTCATCCAACTGTCAAAGACTGAACAAATAGCTCCCCAAAGTTGATCCATTGGATTATTAGGGAAGTCTTGACCGGTACGTTCTTTGATAGCTTTTTTGAATAACGAAACCAGTTGTTTCAATTCTTCAGTAGTCATTTCATTATCCAATTTAATGCCTCGCTGAGCTTTGACCTGTTGTATTATCTCTTCAAAGGGATCTATGTCTTCTTTATTTACAGGCTTTAATCCCATAACGACATCCCCATACATCTGAACAAAACGACGGTAACTATCGTATGCAAAACGCTCATTACCAGTTTTCTTAGCTAAACCAACAACAACGTCATCATTAAGACCTAAATTGAGAATAGTATCCATCATTCCAGGCATGGATGCACGGGCTCCAGAACGAACTGAAACAAGAAGAGGATTGGCAGAATCACCAAACTTACTATTCATTAATGTCTCTATATGCTTTACTGAACGCTCTACATCTTCTTTCAAAATAGCGACTACATCAGACTTGCCTTTCTCAAAATACTCATTGCAAACATCTGTCGTTATTGTAAAGCCTGGAGGTACAGGTACTCCGATAAGATTCATTTCAGCAAGATTTGCGCCCTTACCACCCAGCAGATTTCTCATATCCGCTTTACCTTCAGCTTTTCCGTTACCAAAGGTATAAACTCTTTTTTCTCTCATAATTTTGTTTATGTTTTTTCACTCGTTAAATTTAAAATACTTATAATATATGCAAATATAATACAGTTTTTTGTTATCAACAAGAAAAATGATGAAAAATTGCAATGTAGACCTTACATTTTGAGCTTTTACATAATTCACATACAACTGAAAACGAAACTCAATGCCATACCTGTAACAGGTAAACTATAAAATTATGTAATATATAGTAATGTAAATTATATAAATAAAAATATGCCTGTATAAAATATACAAATTGGCTAAAAAGCTCCAATACATAAACGATATTATTGATGGTACAATAAGTAGGTTAATTCTTTTTACCAATTATGTTATATATCATTTATTTTTTATACCTTTGCACCCACAAAATAAAGAAATGACACGAAAGAAGAAACAATTACCATTATTGGAAGATATAACAATAACAGATGTTGCTGCAGAAGGAAAGTCTCTTGCAAGAGTTGATGACATGGTTATATTTGTCCCTTTTACTGTTCCTGGTGACATAGTAGATATCCAAATAAGGAAAAAGAAGCATCACTATTGTGAAGCTGAAGTAGTAAGATTTAAATCTTATAGTGACATACGTGTAAAGCCAATGTGTGAACATTTTGGAATCTGTGGTGGTTGTAAATGGCAAAATTTACCTTATGAAGAACAGATAAAATTCAAACAAAAACAAGTATTCGACCAACTTACTAGAATAGGAAAGATTGAATTACCTGAATTTAATCCAATATTAGGTTCGGTTAAGACTAAAGAATATAGAAATAAACTAGAATTTGGATGTTCAAATAAGAGATGGCTCACTAAAGATCAAATTGAATCAGGTGAAAAGTTCGATAACATGAATGCAGTAGGTTTCCATATCACAGGGGCCTTTGACAAAATTCTACCTATAGAAAAATGTTGGTTGATGGATGGACTGCATAATGAAATCAGGAATGCGATACGTGATTATGCATTAAATAATAAAATATCTTTCTTTGACCTTAGAGAACAAAAAGGTCTCCTGAGGGATATAATTATACGAAACTCGAACACTAACGAATGGATGGTAATTATCCAATTCCATTACGAGGAACAAGCTGATGAAGAAAAAGCAAAAGGATTACTTCAATATATTGCTGATAACTTTAAGCAAATCACTTCATTGATGTATGTTAACAATCAAAAAGGTAATGACACTATTGGGGACTTGGAAATAAAAACCTTTAAAGGTAATGACTATATTTTTGAGGAAATGGAAAACCTTAAATTTAAAGTTGGTCCAAAAAGTTTTTACCAAACCAATACTGAACAAGCTTATCACTTATACAAAGTTGCAAGAGACTTTGCAAAATTGAATCAAGACGAAACTGTGTATGACTTGTATACAGGGACAGGAACAATTGCAAACTTTGTTGCTGGAAAAGCTAAACGGGTTATCGGCATTGAATATGTACCAGAAGCAATAGAAGACGCAAAGGTAAATTCATCAATCAATGATATAAAAAACACATTATTTTATGCAGGTGACATGAAAGATATACTTACAGATGATTTCATATTAGAGCATGGTAAACCAGATGTAATTATAACGGATCCACCAAGAGCAGGAATGCATCCTGATGTAATAAAGACTATAATGAGGGCTGCACCAAAAAGAATAGTATATGTAAGTTGTAACCCAGCAACACAAGCAAGAGATTTAGCAGACCTAGACTGCATGTATAAAGTAACAGCAGTACAGCCTGTTGATATGTTTCCACATACGCCTCATGTAGAAAATGTTGTACAACTAGAAAGAAAAGAAACAACAGAAGCATAAAAATGAAAAAATTATTTATTACTGCAGTAATATTATCATCTGCAGTACTTGTAAAAGCCCAAACGGGATTAAGTAAAGACTGGTTTCAAAATGTAAACCTTAGTGGATATGTTATTAGTGAATATCAATACAGCGGTCAAGATGGAATAACACCGCATGATAAATTTAGCCTTAGACTAGTAAGGCTATCTTTAGATGGGAAAATCGCTAAGCAGTTCTACTTCAAAATTCAAACACAACTTAACGGAACACCAGGAAGCGCTAGCGGGCCACGTATTGTTGATGCTTTTCTAGAATGGCAAAAGTACGATTTCGCAAAAATTAAAGTAGGTCAATTCAAGCGTGCATTCACTTTTGAAAACCCTATTGCACCAATAGAACAGGGATTTATTGGTTATTCAACTCCAATTTCAAAATTCGCCGGATTCGAAGATAGAAACAATGAGCATTCTTCCAATGGTCGTGATGTCGGAATACAGCTGCAAGGTGATTTTCTTAAGAATTCGTGTGGAAGGAATCTTTTACATTATCAGGTTGCAGTATATAACGGTCAAGGAACAAATACGACTGATATAGACAACAAAAAAGATCTTATTGGAGGTTTTTGGATAATGCCTATAAAAGGTTTGAGATTAGGAACATTTGGATGGTCTGGAACTTATGCAAGAAAAGATGCAATAACAAAATCAATAACGAGTCTTGACCGTAACAGATATGCTTTTAGCGGTGAATATATAAAAAACGACTGGACTTTCAGATCTGAATACATACATAGCGAGGGTAAAGCTTTTAAAGAAGAGAGTGAATCTAATACTAATATAAATGAGGCACTTGGTGACCAAGCTGATGGATGGTACATGTCTGCTATCGCACCTATTCAAAAAGATATATGTCACGTTAAAGCAAGATATAGCTGTTATAGACCAGACAATACATGGGCAAATAGCAACAATCAATATGAGGTAGGTGTAGATTATATATTCTATAAAAAGGTTAAAGCTCAACTAGATTACGTGAGAGTGAATGACCGTTCTCTTGCCAAACCTAATTACAATATGATAGACTGCCAAGTTTCTGTCAGCTTCTAAAATAAAAAAAATTGATAAAAGACGGTATATTTTTTGGATATACCGTCTTTTATATATAAATTTGCGCAATCAACTTTAAACTAACATAATTATGAATGGGAATCGTAATCAACCAAGTCAGCATCACAAAGATGGCGCGACAGAATTTAAGTACAAAAGTCTTAACTCTATTAAAAGGAAAAAACTTATAAGTAAATGGCTTTTGTTTTTTATGATTATCACGACAGTGTTATTAATTGTAATATGTATTGTTGCGTATGTAATCCAATAATTATTTATTAGATACTCTAAACCAATCAACATCTAAATATCCTCTATTAGATTTGCTGTAAGGTTCTTCTGAGACTAAGCCCATCTTGGCACCTATCCATTTTCCTTCTTTGATAGAAAACTCCTCACCTACCATTAAAAACTTTTTTCCATCACGACTATAAAAAAAATGTAGTTTACCTGCATCGACAGACATTCTTAAATATACATCTTCGTATATTGCAGGTTGATATTGCAGAGGATCTCTCTCTGTAGGTTGCAACGTAGCTAACACATTGACTTTTTCATCTTTACCTTTATCGGCGCCATGACATGTAATCTGTACCAGTTGGAATACGTCATTTAATCTTTTCAGAACTAAAGCACTATAATCCATACCCATCATTATAATACCTCCATATTGATTTTCAGCCTTTGAAGCAAATCTAATTTTGGTAGTAACGGTAAATTTATCTGCGGGCGTTTTCTGCAACAATAAATTTGGAGCTTCCCAAAGATTAATAAATTTGTCACTCAACTTATTGGTATAAAGTCTGTAATAGCCATAACACGTTGGTTGACCAAAATTCTGTTGATAATTAGCTTGCCATTGCCATTGCTTACCTAAAACAGGAGTATTAAATTCATCAGATTCAGTTGGATTCATAACTGGATATGACTTACCTACATTAGGTTTTTTATATTTTCTGACAGGTTCTCCACAAGAATCACCATTTTTATCAATGCCAATAACAGGCCAGTTTTCTTTCCATTTAACAGGTTCTAATAGTACCACACGCCCATAAGCACCTTTATCTTGAAAATGCAAAAACCAATCTTCACCCTGCAAAGTATGAATCCATGCGCCCTGATGAGGACCATTTATATCACTTTTCCCTTGAGCCATTACAATTTTTGATTCATATGGTCCAAATGGACTCTTCGAACGCATTGCTAATTGCCAACCTGTAGCAACTCCTCCTGCCGGGCACATAATCCAATACCACCCATCGCGCTTATAAAATTTTGGGCCTTCTGTGGTATGATTAGCATTACCACCATCAAAAACGATAACAGGATTGCTTATTGCACATGTACCATCAGATGATAACTCACGAACACTTAAGACACTGTTGAATCCAATTCTGCTTCCAGCCCAACCATTGACAAGATAACATCTACCATCATCATCCCATAATGGAGTCGTATCTATCATGCCCTTACCTGGAATAACACAAACAGGTTTGCTCCAATCACCTGCAGGGTCTTTCGTCTTTACCATAAAAACGCCATAGTCAGGGTCACCCCAATAAATATAATACTCACCATTATGATAACGTATACTTGGAGCCCATACACCATTACCATGTTGTGTTTTGTTAAAGACATACTCAGGAGTAAGCTGTTTTATAGCATGACCTATTATTTCCCAATTCACAAGATCCTTAGAATGAAGAATAGGCAAACCAGGTATACAATTGAAAGAACTTGAAGTAAGATAAAAATCAGAACCAGAAGCTCCTACGCAAGCATCTGGATCACTGTAATCTGCATTAATAACCGGATTGGTGTAAGTACCATCGCCATTGTCAGGCGACCATACTTCAGAACGGTACTGTGAATATGAAACTAATGGTACCGCAACAAGCACCAAGAATATACTTTTCATCATAGCTTGTTAATTTTTAGTTTGTAATTTTTATTGTAGTTTATTCTCATCAAAGCTTGTTTCTCATTGTCATCAGGGCTAATTGCAAGAGCAACATGTCCCATCGTACGCCTTAGATTAATTTCGACACATGGATCTAATAAAAATTTTGAACTTTCTCTATCTGCTACTACCATCATATCTACGCCAAATGGACCTTTGTATACATTTTTGAGCTCATCCCCCATCATATTGCATATTCTAAATTTAATCTCATCAGTAACTTCTTTTGGGATGTATTCTGCGAGCATCTGTTCTTTTAACTCATCGGTAGCCAATAAATTACCCGAGTATGCGCCTTTTGTTGTATCAAAAAAAGACAATCCGCGATAAGAAACTTCCCCAAGACCATTAGAATAAAATTCCATAGCGAAATCTTTAACCTTATTATAATATGTCTCAACTATTATGCCTCCTTGTAAATTCAATAAATTATTACACCAACCCCTGAGAGGAACATCAAGACTATCGTTCACAAATCTAATACCACGGCCACTGCTACTCCATGGAGCTTTAAGGACTACACTTCCTTCCATTAATGATATAGCCATAATCTCTTCTACAGTAGTACAATAATTAATATTGCCACATGTAATGTCTTCCAATCCATCACGCAAATTAGCCATAAGAAGAATCGTTTCAACCCTATTAGACAAATCCCTTATTCTCTTTAGCGTTAAATCGTCCGGCATAGAATAATCACCAAAGCCATAAGAAGTCAATTGATGACAGATTGCTTTATCCCATCCCCATGGTTGTATTTCTGTAAATTTGAGGACATTAAGTTCTTCTTTAGTAATAAAAATAACCATAGGTTTCTTATGTAGGAACTTTATGGCATTTTTTTGAGCCGATTCAACATCATCTACCAATACAGCATCACCATCATCAGCCCACAAAACGGGCATATATGCAAGATCTCTACGAAGTTGTCTTACTAAGTGCGGGGCTGTGATATTGGGATCATTGTAAGCAAGTGCAATATCATGCTCTGGGTTAAAAATATGTAGTTTCACTTATTTTTTATTATTTATTCTATTTTTGGTGCAAAAATAATAAAAAAAAACGAGATTTTGCCACCTACACTTTGCAAATTAAGAAATATATACTATATTTGCACCTCGAAAACAAATTAAACTATATATGGAGGCTTTTTTTCGTACTCACGCTTACTTAGTAGAGCACACCAATGCTCAAGTACGTCGCGGACTTATGGACGAGATTGACTGGAACGACCGAATGATAGGTATCAAAGGGACGCGTGGTGTTGGTAAAACGACCTTCCTACTGCAATATGCCAAGGAACATTTTGATGTATATGACCGTCAATGCCTATATGTCAATATGAACAACTTTTATTTCCAAGGAAGAGGCATAGATGATTTTGCAGGTGAATTCTATCACAATGGTGGCAGGGTACTTCTTATTGATCAGGTTTTTAAACAGCCAAATTGGAGTAGCGAACTTCGTAGATGTTATGACCAATATCCTAATTTGAAAATAATATTTACAGGATCCAGTGTAATGAGACTTAAAGAAGAGAACCCAGAGCTTAATGGTATAGTTAAAAGTTATAATCTTAGAGGATTTTCGTTTAGAGAATATCTTAATTTACAAACAAATAATAACTTTAGAGCATATTCTCTTGATGAAATAATATCCAATCACGAACACATTATCAAGGATATTCTGCCAAATGCACGGCCTTCAAAATACTTTAAAGATTATATTCATCATGGTTTTTATCCTTTTTTTCTTGAGAACAGGAACTTCTCAGAGAATCTTCTTAAGACCATGAATATGACAACGGAGGTTGATATCTTGCTTATCAAACAGATAGAACTAAAGTATCTGACAAAGATAAAGAAACTATTTTACCAGATATCAGTTGACGGACCTCATGCACCTAATATTAGCGAGTTAGCTCAACAAATTGAGACAAGCCGAGCAACTGTTATGAACTATATAAAGTATCTTGCAGACGCCAGACTAATCAATATCATTTATCCGGTAGGACAAACATTTCCCAAAAAGCCTTCTAAAGTAATGATGCACAACACAAACTTAATGTATGTCATATATCCTATTCATGTTGAAAAGCAAGAACTGATGGAAACTTTTTTTGTCAATACCATGTGGAAAGATCACCTAGTGAATCAAGGAGGAAAGGAAAGTTATTATATAATAGACGGCAACAAAAAATTTCGTATTTGCGATGCCGAGAAGAACAGTAAAATACGCGTCAATCCAGATACTATATATGCCCGATACAATACAGAGATAGGTCATGATAATATGATACCTTTGTGGCTATTGGGATTCTTGTATTAAATTAAAATAATAAGTTATTCATTAATATTATCAAGTAAAATGAAAGAAAAAAAGTTTATCACTTGTGATGGTAATGAAGCTGCTGCACACATAAGCTATATGTTTAGTGAGGTAGCAGCTATCTACCCTATCACTCCGTCATCTCCGATGGCAGAGCATGTTGACGAGTGGGCCGCTCGTGGCCGTAAAAACCTTTGGGGACAGACGGTTTCTGTTCAGGAAATGCAATCAGAAGGCGGTGCTGCCGGTGCACTTCATGGTTCTTTACAGGCTGGTGCTTTAACTACGACATTTACAGCTTCACAGGGTCTTCTACTTATGATACCTAATATGTATAAGATTGCCGGTGAATTGCTTCCTTGTGTATTCGATGTATCTGCTCGTACACTAGCTTCTCACTCTCTATGTATTTTCGGTGATCATCAGGATGTTATGGCTTGCCGCCAAACTGGTTTTGCCATGTTATGCGAGGGATCTGTACAGGAAGTTATGGATATGTCTGCCGTAGCTCATCTTGCTACGCTTAAGACTTGTGTTCCTTTTATTAACTTCTTCGATGGTTTCCGTACATCACACGAATATCATAAGATAGAAAGTCTTGATGATGAAGATATTAGACCATTAGTAGATGAGTCTTACATTAAGGCTTTCCGCGATCGCGCTTTGACACCAGAGCGTCCTTTGACTCGTGGTACTGCAGAAAATCCAGAGACTTTCTTTACACACCGTGAAGCTTCCAACAAATATTATGACAAGGTTCCAGAAGTAGTTGAAGAATATCTAGGTAAAATAAGTGAGATAACAGGTCGTGAGTATCACTTGTTCTCATATTATGGAGCTAAAGACGCAGACCGTATGATCATTCTTATGGGTTCTGCAACAGAAGCTGCTCGTGAAGCTATTGATTACTTAAATGCAAACGGAGAAAAGGTTGGTATGATTTCAGTACACCTATATCGTCCATTCTCAGTAAAACATTTATTAGCATCTGTTCCTGCTTCTGTAAAGAAGATCGCCGTTCTTGACCGTACAAAAGAACCAGGAGCCGAAGGTGAGCCTCTTTATCTGGATGTTAAGAGCGCTTACTATGACGTTGAAGACAGACCATTGATCGTTGGCGGTCGTTATGGTCTTGGCTCTCATGACACAACTCCTGCACAGATAATTTCAGTATTCAATAATTTGAATCTGAATATGCCTAAAAATCACTTTACATTAGGAATAGTTGATGATGTTACATTCACATCACTTCCACTTGTTGAGGAGATGGCTCTTGGTGGAGAAGGAATGTTTGAGGCTAAATTCTTCGGACTAGGTGCAGATGGTACTGTAGGTGCAAACAAAAACTCTGTTAAGATTATTGGTGACAACACTAATAAACACTGTCAGGCTTATTTCTCTTATGACTCTAAAAAGTCAGGAGGTTTCACATGTTCACACTTACGTTTTGGTGATAAACCAATACGTAGCACATATTTGGTTAACACACCTAATTTCGTTGCTTGTCATGTTCAGGCTTACCTGCACATGTATGATGTGACACGTGGACTACAGAAGAACGGAACGTTCTTGTTGAATACTATATTTGATGGTGAAGAACTTATCAACTTTATTCCAAATAAAGTGAAACGTTATTTCGCTCAAAATGACATTACAGTATACATAATTAATGCGACAAAGATTGCACAAGAGATTGGTCTTGGCAACCGTACAAATACAATTCTACAGAGTGCTTTCTTCCGTATTACAGGAGTAATCCCAGTAGACTTAGCTGTTGAGCAGATGAAGAAATTCATCGTAAAGAGCTACGGTAAGAAGGGACAAGATGTCATTGACAAGAACTATGCAGCAGTAGACCGTGGTGGTGAATACAAACAACTAACTGTTGATAAAGCATGGGCTAATCTAAAGGATGAAAATGACATCGAAGATGATGCACCTGCATTTATTAAAGAACTTGTTCGTCCAATCAATGGTCAAGCAGGTGATTTATTAAAAGTATCTGATTTCATTAATCATGGTACTGTAGACGGTTCATGGGAAACAGGAACATCAGCATTTGAGAAACGTGGCGTTGAAGCTTTCGTTCCGAAATGGGATGCAGAAAACTGTATACAGTGTAACAAATGTGCATACGTTTGCCCTCACGCAGCTATCCGCCCATTTGTTCTCGATGATGAAGAATTAAAGGGATTTGATTCAACAACAATTGAGATGAAGGCTCCTGCAGCAATGAAGGGTATGCATTTTGCTATCCAAGTAAGTGTAATGGATTGTCTTGGTTGTAGCAATTGTGCGAATGTCTGTCCTGGTAATCCTAAGAAGGGCAAAGCTCTTACTATGGTTCCTTTTGCTGGAGATGAAGAACAAGCAGCTCGTTGGACATATCTTACAAAGAACGTTAAGAGCAAACAACATCTAGTTGACATAAAGTCTAATGTTAAGAATTCTCAGTTTGCTCAACCTCTATTCGAGTTCTCTGGAGCTTGTGCAGGTTGCGGTGAGACTCCTTATGTTAAACTTATCAGTCAGTTGTATGGTGATCGTGAAATGATTGCTAATGCTACAGGCTGTTCATCAATATATTCTGCATCAATCCCTTCATCACCATATTGCAAGAATGATAAAGGACAAGGACCTGCATTCGACAACTCATTGTTCGAGGATTTCTGCGAATTTGGTATGGGTATGGTTCTTGGAAACAAGAAGATGAAAGAACGTGTCACATTGTTGCTCAACGAAGTTATTGCAAAAGAAGGCACACCTGCAGAATTCAAAGAAGCTGCAACAGAATGGATTAACGGCAGTGAAGACGCTGAAGCATCTAAAACAGCAGCAGAAAAACTAGTTCCGATGATTGAAGCAGGAGTTAAAAACGGATGTCCAATCTGTACAGAACTTAAAACCCTTGATCATTATCTCGTTAAGAGAAGTCAATGGATTATCGGTGGTGATGGTGCTTCTTATGATATTGGTTATGGTGGTCTTGACCACGTAATAGCAAGTGGAGAGGACGTTAATATATTGGTACTTGACACAGAAGTATATTCTAATACTGGCGGCCAGTCTTCTAAGTCAACTCCTCTTGGTGCAATAGCACAGTTTGCTGCACAAGGAAAGAGAATCCGCAAAAAAGATCTAGGCCTGATGGCAACCACTTATGGTTACGTATATGTTGCACAAATAGCAATGGGCGCAGATAACGCTCAATGCCTAAAAGCTATCCGTGAGGCTGAAGCATACAAAGGACCATCAATAGTAATAGCTTACGCTCCTTGTATCAACCACGGTCTTAAGATTAAAGGCGGCATGGGTATGAGCCAAGAAGAAGAAGCTCGCGCTGTAGCTTGTGGATACTGGCACCTATGGCGATTCAATCCAGAATTGGCAGAGAAAGGCGAAAATCCATTCGTACTTGACTCTAAAGAACCGGATTGGAGCAAATTCCAAGACTTCTTATTAGGTGAGGTACGCTACTTATCTGTAAAGAAGGCGTATCCAAATGAAGCTGAAGAATTATTCGCAGAAGCTGAAAAAATGGCTAAGAAACGTTATCAAAGCTACGTTCGTCAGACAAAGATGGACTGGAGTGAGGAATAAATTACAACTAATATAAAAAAGAGCTGTATCTATTATGGATACAGCTCTTTTTACTTAATAAACATATAGATGTTATAAATCACTATAAATCAAAGAAATATCCCTATTTATTTGATTTTTTAAAAAAAAAGAGCTGATAAATTTTTATTTCCCATTTAAAACGTGTAACTTTGCACCTCAGAATAAACAATAGTACGAATTACAAATAAAAGAAGATGACAAAAGCTGAAATTATTGACAAGATTTTCAACGAAACTGGTCTACAGAAGAAAGATGTAACTACTGTAGTAGAAGCATTTATGGATACAGTACGCGACAGCTTAACAAATAAAGACAACGTATATTTAAGAGGATTTGGAACTTTTGCTATTAAGCACAGAGCTCCTAAAACAGCCCGTAATATTTTGAAGGATACGACAATACTAGTTGAAGCCAGAGATGTACCTTCTTTCAAGCCATCAAAATCTTTTATTGAGAAAATAAACGAATAATTTATAACATATATTTAACAATTTAATAGTAGAAAGCTATGCCAAGCGGAAAGAAGAAAAAGGGTCACAAGATGGCTACTCACAAGCGTAAAAAAAGATTAAGAAAGAACAGACATAAGAGCAAATAATTTGCTCGTCAGTCTATTCGGACTGAGGGGTGTGCTGAAAAAGTTTGTCTTATGACTTCTTTTTGGCACACCCTTTTTACTAACTTAAATTTTGAGTTTCATTTTATAGCACATTATAGCATAAAGACTCAAAAAAATATTATAATAATTGATTTAATAAAAAAGAGTAAATGACTAGCGAAGTTGTTATCGATGTTCAACCAAAAGAAGTTTCGTTTGCTCTACTAGAAGATAAAAGTCTGGTAGAATATCAAAATGAATCTAGAAAAGCTTCATTCTCTGTAGGCAATATATATTTGGCAAAAGTAAAGAAACTTATGCCAGGATTGAATGCATGCTTTGTAGATGTTGGTTATGAGCGTGATGCTTTTTTGCATTATCTTGATTTAGGAAATCAATTTGACTCTTATTCAAAATATATAAAACAGCTGGAAAGTGATAAAAAGAAAAGTTTACCTTTCTATAAAGCTCAGAGACTGCCTGAAATTAAAAAAGACGGTAGTGTACAAAATATTCTGAAAGTTGGACAGGAAGTTCTAGTGCAAATAGTTAAAGAGCCAATATCAACGAAAGGTCCGAGACTTACTGCTGAATTAAGCTTTGCTGGAAGGAACCTTGTTTTAATACCATTTAATGATAAGGTATCTGTATCATCAAAAATTAAAAGTGGAGAAGAAAGAGCAAGACTTAAGCAACTAATACAAAGCATTAGGCCAAAAAACATGGGTGTTATTGTAAGAACTGTTGCAGAGGGAAAGCGTGTAGCAGAGCTTGACACTGAGATGAAAGTTCTTGTAAAAAGATGGGAAGATGCACTAGAAAAAATTCAGAAAACATCACAACGTCCACAGCTTGTATTTGAAGAAACAAGTCGTACAGTAGCTATGCTTCGCGATTTGTTCAATCCATCATATGAAGCCATATATGTCAATGATGAAGAAGTCTTTAAAGAAATAAAACATTATGTTACTATCATTGCTCCTGAAAAAGCAAATATAGTAAAAATGTATACAGGTCATGTGCCTATATTTGACAATTTTAATATAACCAAACAGGTAAAATCTTCATTTGGTAAAACTGTTAATTATAAGCACGGTGCTTACCTCATAATTGAACATACAGAAGCCTTACATGTTGTAGATGTAAATAGCGGAAACAGATCAAGAGCAGAAAATGGTCAGGAGGCAAATGCTCTAGATGTAAATCTTGGAGCAGCCGATGAATTGGCCAGACAACTACGTCTAAGAGACATGGGTGGTATTATTGTTGTTGACTTTATTGATATGATCAAGGCAGAAGACAGACAATTGCTGTATGAACGCATGTCTAAAAATATGCAAAAGGATCGTGCACGCCATAATATACTACCTCTTAGTAAATTCGGATTGATGCAGATTACACGACAAAGAGTCAGACCTGCTATGGATGTGAATGTCGAAGAGACTTGTCCTACGTGTTTTGGAAAAGGAAAAATTAAATCCAGTATAATTTTTACTGATCAGCTAGAGAGCAAAATTGATAATCTTGTTAACAAGATAGGCATTAAAAAATTCTATTTACATGTTCATCCCTATGTTGCAGCATACATCAATAAAGGATTAATTTCATTGAGAACAAAGTGGCAGATAAAATATGGATTAGGAGTACATATAATATCTTCACAAAAGATGGCATTCCTGCAATATGAATTCTACAATGACAAAGGAGAATTTGTAGATATGAAAGAAGAAATTGAGACTAAATAAGCTTAAGGACTGAATTTAATAAAAATTCGGTCCTTTCTTTTTGTTATAAGCAATAATTTTTGTTTATTTGCATAAAAATTAAATATGATAACTATAAATACACTTTTTATAATTTGCATCTCTTTAGTTATATATGCATATTGCGGATATGGAATATTATTAGTAGTACTAGTCAAGCTGAAAAGATTATTAGGATATAAAATATTTAGCCCAATAATGCCTTCAGATGATTCGTTACCTGAAGTAACGTTGTTGATATGTGCATACAACGAAGAAGCAATTATAAAAGAAAAGATTGGTAATTGTAATAGTTTGAATTATCCTAATAAAAAGCTAAACTTTTTATGGGTTACTGATGGCAGCAACGACTCTACAAATTCTATATTATCACAATTCCCTGAAATAAGAGTGATTTACAATCCTGAGCGCAAAGGCAAAACATCAGCAATAAATCATGGAATGACTGAAGTTAAAACACCGTTAGTTGTTTTCACAGATGCAAACACAATGCTAAATGAAGATGCCATACGTAATATTGTAATACAATTTCAGGACAGAAAAGTCGGTTGCGTCTCAGGTGAGAAACGCGTTAAATCAAAAAGTTGCGAGCAAGTTGCTGCAAATGGAGAAGGACTATATTGGAAATATGAAAGTGCTCTTAAAAAATTGGACTACGAATTATATTCAACAATGGGGGCTGCCGGAGAACTTTTTGCAATAAGAAAAGAACTATATGAGGAGTTACCCGAAAATATATTGCTAGATGACTTCATAATCAGCATGAATATTTTAATAAAAGGATACAAAATTGCATATACAAAAGAGGCCTTTGCTATAGAGTATGGATCAGCCGATCTTAAAGAAGAATCCAAACGCAAAATGAGGATATCAGCAGGTGGGATACAAAGTATATGGATATTAAAAAAATTATTAAACCCATTTAAATATCCTATAGCTTCATTTCAGTACATATCACATAGACTATTAAGATGGAGCATCGCTCCTATTGCATTAGTATTACTAATACCACTAAACATATGTTTACTCACATATAGTTATACATATATTATAATTTTTATGTTGCAGATTATATTTTATAGTCTAGCCCTTTATGGATACTTTCAAAATAAAAATAACAAAAAGACAAAAGTAGTACGCATTATTTATTACTTCGTATTCATGAATATTAATATTTTTAGAGGTATGAAATATTTATACTTTAAAACCGATGGAAAATGGGAAAAGGCGAAACGAAGTTAATGGTTACAAAAATGTAATTAAAAATGATTTACTATTAAAAATATTTCGTATATTTGCCTCTTGAATGATTGTTATCAAATTGAAAAATATGCAGGACGAAAAAAGCGAACTTATCAAACGACTGGCAGAAGCTAACCGGAAAATTAAGGAATACGAAGAAAAGGCTGAGAAAGCTGAAAAAGCGAGCAAGATGAAATCTCTTTTTCTAGCAAACATGAGCCATGAAATTCGTACGCCTTTAAACGCAATAGAAGGTTTTTCACGTATAATTACAGAAACAGATTCGGCTGATGAGCGCATAAAATATCTTGGTATTATTGAAAGCAATAGCAATAGACTAACAGTATTAATAAACGAGATTCTTGATCTGTCAAAGGTAGAACAAGGAGACATTTCTATAAACAAAGAAAACATCAATCTCACAACAATGTGCAATGAGATAATAAATGTTTTCAAATTACGAACGACTGAAGACGTTAAGATAGTTGTCGAAAAAACTGGTGCAGACTTGTTTATGGAGACAGATAAAAATAGATTAATGCAAGTGTTCTCAAACCTAATAGGTAATGCTCTAAAACACACTAAATATGGTAGTATAACTATTGGTTATCGCCTAATAAAAAACAACTCAAAAATAAAATTCTTTGTACAGGATACTGGTGAAGGAATAAAACTAGAAGATCAGAAACGGATTTTTGAATTATATGAAAGTAATGATAACGGCTATACAGGAGAGAAAAAAGGATTCGGATTAGGATTGCCGCTTAGTAAGATGATTGTAGAAAAAATGGGAGGTGAAATGTCTCTTGAATCAAACATAGGTGAAGGGGCAACATTTTCATTTAGTTTCCCATACAGACTGTCTGAAGATCGCACTGATTCATCTTTACGCACTATAACAAAGACAATAAGAGTAGATGCTGTTGCCGAATCACAAAAGAAATTAATACTAGTTGCCGAAGATTCTGACAATAATTATGAACTAGTACGAATTGTCTTGGAAAAATTATACAAACTTGTTAGAGCAAAGGATGGCATAGAAGCTGTTACTATAAATGAAGAGCTAAGACCTGATATTATATTGATGGACATGAAAATGCCTAATATGGATGGTCTTGATGCTACAAGGATAATTAAAGAAGTCTACCCAGATATACCAATAATCGCATTGAGTGCTTTTGCTTTTTCTACAGACATACAAAAAGCTAAAGAGGCAGGTTGCATAGATTTCCTTGCAAAGCCCTTTAGAATAGAGAGCTTAAGAGCAATGATTGATAAATATATTATAAAGAATAACTAATGGCAAAGAAGGCTGTAAAAAAATATTTCTCATTTATAATTTTGGTAATTACCATATTATTAATGATTTTCACCTTCGTCGGATTATGGGGAGGAAGTGTTAATCCAGCAGGAAATACTGCCCGAGCTATGCTTTGCTTTGCACTACCATTAATAATCATCTGTAATGTATTCTTATTGATTTTTTGGATTATTATGCGCAGATTGCACTGGGCTATTATTCCAGCCATTGCGATTTTAAGTTCTATAAATTATATTGGCACGTTATTTCAGGCACGCTCATTACCAAGTGATGTAGAAACCAAACAAGGAATAAAAATTGCCACATATAATGTAGGACGTTTCGGCAAAGAAGCATCCGGATTTATTGCCCAGGATATCTTAATGGAAATGATAAATCAAAAAGTAGACATAATATGTTTTCAAGAATATTCAGATTTTGCCGAAGAAACTAAAAACCAAGATAAATTCAAAAAATATTTTCCATACATGGCTATGGGAAAAAATGATATGGTAATCTTTAGTAAATACAAAATTACCAGCAAAAAAATTATAGCTTTTGATGAATCAAACAATAGTGCTTTATGGGCTGATGTCGATATTAATGGTAATATCGTTAGGATATTTAATGTACATATGGAGACTACAGGCTTCAATTCCACTTTGCATTCTGCAGGAAAAATGATAATGCAAGGACAACAAGTTGAAGATAATAAAATATTAAAGGCCATATATGGAAATTACATGGTAGGCATGATTGTACGCGCTGGTCAGGCAACACTTATTGCTAATGAAAAACGAGCTTCTTCAAAAAGAATAATACTTTGTGGAGACTTTAATGACGTACCATACTCTTATGTATACAACACGCTCAAAGGTGACTTGGAAGATGGGTTCAAAGAATGTGGCAGTGGATGGATGTGGACTTTCAGGGGGAAAAAGAAGGTTAGAATAGATTATATATTACATGATAAAAATATGAAAGGAATCGCATACTATACCAAAAAACTAACTTATTCAGACCACATACCGGTTTTTCTAAAAATTAAGTTGTAACTATAATTTTCATTATCTTTATTAATAAACATCTAGACTTTTACAAATTTCTCATTCCAATAATTTGCTTTTAAAAGTATATCTTATCACTGAAATTTATAAAAAAATGTCACTATACCACTCACAGCTTTAAGTACATTATTATCAATAAATTACAAAGCAACGAACATTAACAAAGCTACCACTAAATGCCACTCAAACGCCACTATAAAAGTATATTATCAACATATAGGATGGGCTAAAAAGGGAATAATACTATCAAAAGGATTCAAAAATATTATCTTTACTATCTTAATTGTTAAAAAAATGGCGAAGGACCATGGATCAAAATTGGAAAAAGGAATCTGTAATTTGCAAAAAGCGTAAAGCAACTAACTGATGATTAACTTTATAAACTATGAGCCTATTTGGAATAATATGGAAAATATTTTTGTGTATTAAACAAATCAGGAAGGTCATATTTATTCGTAAAGCGTTTCAGTAAAGCTTTCAATAACTTGTATAGTAAATCAGTAAGTATAACGACAAAAAAACATACATAATCTATTCATTTTCAAATAGTTATCATAAATATAAAAAAGATGCCTTTTATAATTACAATAGCTATCCTTTTACTATATAGAAGCTATCCTTTCACCGACCCAAAGCTGTGCTTTTGCAACACTAAAACATAGCTTTTACATAAAAATATCTAAATTTTGACTATGCCTGAATTAGGTATACATCTTTGTTGTTATACTTACTGATTTACTATACAAGTTATTGAAAGCTTTACTGATCCACTTTACAGAAATATAAAAGCCTTCCTGATTTGCTTAACACAAAGAAAATGTTTTACATATTGTTCTATGTATGTTTTGTTGCTTACAAAGTTAAATAAAAATACCATATATCCAACATAAGAACTATGAAAAACACCACGGTGGTTTGTCAAGCGGCTGGAGGCGTGAAGCCTCCAAAGAGCGTTAACACCCAACATAATTTCTCCTTTTCTCAGCCGGTGTCTTCATCATGTTACTCATATGTGGCCCCTTATTGTTATAGAAGTATATGATATCTTTTAATATATGCATGGCCCCGTCCATGTTCTTGGGCCTTTTCATACGATAAATCCATTCCTGCTTTATGATGCCATTGACACGTTCTGCAATAGCATTGTCTGTTGGCTTGTAATCCTGAGTCATACTTATATTGGCATTAACAGATTTGAGTAATGCAATATAGTCATTACAACAGTATTATCATCTAAAGGAAACTCTTTTTCCCATAAAGTTAATGTATGAGGAGATAATATATCATATTTACGCGCAGTAAATTGATAGGACAAATCATGCTCATACTTGTCTTTTAATACATGCAGCTTGAATTCTTTCGAATAGCTACAATATTCACGTTTTTTCTTCTTCTTTTCCATCGATTTTTTGTTAAAACGATGTAAACCTTTTCTGTATTAAGTCATTTAAAGTGACATTTAGGTGGTATTTAGTGACATTATTTTTACTATTGAAAATTTACAAAGCACTATCATACAAGCACTTACAACGTCAGTGGTATTGTGACGTTATTTATATTATTTTCGACTCGTTACTACTCATATCGGACCATAAATGTGTATAAAGAAATTTATAAAGCTTTGGCAGTTGATACTACTAGTTTACGACCTTAAATCTTATTCTAAAAGTATGAGTATTCTCATCCCAATTTGTACCTAAAATCACAAAACGTCCAATCTGTTTTGTACTCCTAACATGTTTCCCAACACAAGGACAGACATCATAATCACCTATTCTAACAATACGTAACGTTTCAGAAGCATTTTCAGGTAATTTATCAATACTTACACCTACGGGAAGATGTTCCCTATCAACAAATTCAAATGTAACCAATAAGTCTTCATCTATCAACTCATTCATTTTATCCTCGATTGCCTTTTCTTCTTTCCTTGAGGGCTTGTGGTCAATAAGATAACTGATCTTACTCTTTTTTCTCTCTATATGAGCATTTTTAGAACGTTCACATCCATAAAAACGATACATAATTTGATTCAACAGATGCTCGGCAGTATGAGCTGGTGGAAATTCGTCTTTATTATGTTCATTTAAAACATATGTATTTTCTTTCATCTTTAAATTGAATTTGAAAATCCGTCCACTATAAGACAATACATTTGTATCAAAAGTCTTATCTCGTAATAATTTTGCATTCTGCTTTTCTCCCGAAAGTAAATCGACCGCTTCTACAGTCTGCTCAGTCATTCCAAAACAATCAAAAGCATGAGCAGGTATGATTACTTTGCATTGAGTAGCACTGTCTGAAAAATTAGTTATAACAAGTAGCATCTCATCATTGTACTTCCGCAAAAAAACATAATTATATTGTGGGTTAAAACTATCCGACTTTGGATTTACATACATCAAATCAAAGAAATCACCTTTTCCAATAGCATCCTCATTCCTCGCAATATTAAGGATATTTGAATATATTGACGATAACTCTTTTTCTGAAGTTGACATATCCGCACGATTATAAAAAGCATGATTTAAAGACTTTATTGTCCAATAATCAAAAATTGAAGTTCGGCCATCAAGCCCACTAAATCCCTCTTTATCCATACCACGTTCACCATATTCTTGCCCAGCATATAGCATAAATGGATTTTTATTCATAAGAGCGCTTACAATTACCCCAGGGACACCCTTATTACCATTACCGGCAAAAAAATCAGAAGCAATGCGTTGTTCATCATGATTCTCTAAAAAATAGAGCAGATTATTTTTATACTCATCTGTAATTTGCCATTGACGTGTGATTGAAGATGCAGAACTGTTACCACAAATTACGCTTCTCAAAGTATCATACATGCATACTTTATCATATAGAAAATCGAATCCGCAATGTACATAATGCCCATACTGATTATTATCATATACTTCACCAATAAATAGGATATTGGGATATTTCATTTTAACTTTGCAAATAGCCCATGACCAGAATTCAAAAGGTACCATCTCTGCCATATCACACCTGAATCCATCTATACCTTTTGAAGCCCAAAACAGTAAAATATCAAGCATCTTATTCCATGTGCTTGGGATTGGGGAAAAATGATATGAGCGCCCGTATGGATCACAATAGTCTACACCATAATTAAGTTTAACGGTTTCATACCAATCATTGATACTTGGTGTACTGCCAAAACAATCATTTCCTGTTGCCTTCGCCGGAATCTCTACGTATGGTTCACCTTTGGTTATATCAAATTTTGGATTAAACTTTTGATCTGGACAATAATAGAAATTATTTTGATTATCAAAACCTTTATTTACATCATCATCTTCACCTAAATCACGAACTCCTTCAGGTTTCTTTATAGAATGATATTCTCTCGCAACATGATTTGGAACAAAATCGATAATCACATTCATTCCGACCTCATGAGTTCTCAACAACAAGTTCTCGAACTCACCCATTCTGTTATCGATATCAACTGCTATATCAGGGTCAATATCATAATAATCAGTTATGGCATATGGCGAACCAGCATTGCCCTTAACAACATTTGGATTGTTTAAAGGGATACCGTATTTAGAATAATCTGTAGTAGTAGCATGGCGAATCACACCTGTGTACCAGATATGAGAAATTCCCATATCTTTGATTCGTTTTAAAGTAGCTGTGTCAAAATCCAACATTTTTCCGCAACCATTTTCAGCAATCGTACCATTCTCTATTGGTAGAACGGTTCGATTGCCAAAAAGTCTTGCGAAAACTTGATAAATTATTATCTTTTGATTCATTTCAAATTAAGCATCAATGCCATGAGCACTGACAGTCTTATCAATACGACCAATCATGCCCTGTAGAGCTTTACCAGGTCCGCATTCAGTGAAATCATCTGCGCCATCAGCAATCATATTTGTAACGCATGATGTCCAGCGTACAGAACTAGTAAGTTGAGCAATAAGATTCTCTTTAATTTCTTTAGGATCAGTATAAGGTTTACCGTCAACATTCTGATATACAGGACACTTCGGTGCGCAAAAATTAGTATTTTCAATAGCTTTCTGAAGTTCATCCTTTGCTGGTTGCATAAGAGGTGAGTGGAATGCGCCACCTACTTTAAGAACCAAAGCACGTTTTGCTCCTTTGGCTTTCATTTTTTCACAAGCCTCTGTCAACGCCTCAACATTACCACTTATTACCAACTGTCCAGGACAGTTATAATTTGCAGGAACACAAACACTTCCTGGTTTATTTACCTCTGCACAGATAGTTTCTACATCTGCATCAGAAAGACCTATGATTGCAGCCATTGTTGAAGGTGTTGCCTCACAAGCTTTCTGCATTGCCATTGCACGGGCATATACTAATTTAAGTCCATCTTCAAAACTTAACGCACCTGCAGTTACAAGAGCTGAAAATTCGCCAAGAGAGTGACCGGCTGTCATATCCGGTTGAAAAGCATCACCCATACATAGAGCGCTTATAACACTATGAAGAAACACAGCAGGTTGTGTAACCTTTGTTTGCTTCAACTCTTCATCTGTGCCGTTAAACATGATTTCTGTGATTTTATAACCGAGAATATCATTAGCTTTATCAAACAACTCTTTAGCTAATTTGTTGCTGTCATACAGGTCTTTACCCATACCTACGAATTGTGCTCCTTGTCCAGGAAATACAAATGCTTTCATTTAAATTTATTTTTAAAATTGTTTACAGGCTGCAAAGTTAATAAATTTATATGAAATGACCAAGATATATATTTGATTAAATCATTCTTTATATATTGGTACTAAAAGACTGAATATACTCCCCTCTCCTTCTTTCGACTCCAAAAGTAAATCTCCTCCGTTTTTTATAGCAAAATCTTTGCATAATAATAAGCCAAGACCGGAGCCTTCTTCGTTAGCTGTACCATACGTTGTATAATTAGACTCAACCTTAAATAGTTTATTCTGATTTTCATCACTTATGCCACGACCATGATCTTGAACACTGATTTTAGCAAAATCACCTTCACGCGCAACATAAATTTCTATTGATGAATCTTTTTCACTAAACTTTATGGCATTACTCATGAAATTACGAATAATAGTCTTTATCATGTCTATATCTGCATGAATTTTTAGATTTTCTGATGTTTCAAGATGTTTAATTTTTATATGTTTCATTTCAGCCACCATATTAAATATCTCAATAACACCAAGTATCACCTCGTCAGTATTAAAGTCTTGAAACACTACATTTAGCCTGCCTGTTTGTGTTTTCGTCCATTTTAGTAAATTATCCAACAATGAGAAGACTTCTTCTGTTTGTTGATTGGCCTGAATAAGCAGACTGGCAAGTTCTGGTCCTAGTGTATCAGAAGAGACCATCATTGACAGCATATTAAGAACCATCTTTACACTGCCCATAGGTGATCGCAGATCATGTGCGATCACTGAATACATTTTATCACGTCCTTCTATTGTACGCTTTAGTTCTTCATTCTGCTTCTCAATAAGTCTTTTTGCTGCTACAAGAGATATTTGATGCATTACTCTTATAACCAGCTCTTCCTTATTAAATGGTTTCGGAAGAAAGTCACTGGCACCGACCTGAAATCCTTTTACTAAATCAGCCGGACTATTAAGAGCTGTCAAGAAAATTATCGGTATATCTTTTGTTTTAGGATCTCTTTTTAATATTGTTGCTGTTTCAAAACCACTTATGTCTGGCATCATTACATCCAACAATATAAGATCTGGTTTTTCTATCTTAGCTTGTTCAATACATTGATGACCATTGCTTGCTGTACAAACCTGAAATTGTTCTTTTGTAAGTAATATCCTAAGCAAAAGTACATTGCTCATGACATCATCAACAATTAAAATTTTATAGTCACTTCTTTTTATTGAGTACTCTAAATTATCTCCGGTTTCCATTTAAAACATATGTTAAATTGTATTTTGTACAAAAATAGCCAATTTAATTTTTATATACAAATTTTTTAGCTATATTTTCAATAAAAGAGACTGTATTACTAATTAATATGATAAATCAATCATATTAGAAAACTTCAATTATTAGTAAGTTTAAATAAGAGCGGTAAACGAGACTCGAACTCGCGACCCCCAGAGCTTGGGATATACTATTTTATTCTATTATCATCTGAATATCAGTCATATATAAAAGTTGTAAAATCATGGTGGCAATTTAGCCGCTAATAATATACCCCATCACTTCCATATTTTACCCATCCTCTATGTTTTTTGGGATGTCCTACTCCAAAGCAATATATAAGTATTGCGTGACTATCTCTGTTATTGGGATTGAAAACCATAACACCATATTCACCAGTTGGTAAAGATGTAAATGAGATATCGTAAGAGCTATTCCCATACTTTGAAGCTTTATATGAGACATTACGCAATTTACCATTAGAAATTCCACCATAAACATCTGAAGAAGCAATTTCAGCTTTACGAGTGTCATGATATACAGCAAACTGGAATATTCGTACAACAGACATTGGATCAGAATTATTATCGATTGATTTTGCAATAAGATGGAACGATTGATTATTATCTATCCTGACATGTGCATAACGTCCTGTTACTTCTATTTTGGTTCTTGCAGAACCTATACCGAATAATAACAAAGATGCATCTGCAGATGTATTAGTTTTAAGATATTCTTTATCTAATAATAGTGTGCTATCACATTTTATTAGATTAACCTCACCAATAAACTCAGGTTCTTTATTTTGGGCATTTAAAGCTATTGAGAATAAAATTGCTGATATTATAATATATGCTTTCATTTATTTTCTATTTTATTTGATAGGTATTTTATATAATTTCCGATAATATTAAGAAACTCTGAAACGGTATTTATATATGCTCTAGAGTAACTTTCCTTATGACCACTTTTAAGACTAAAAGGGTAACAATTGGAAATTAAAGGAAAACTACTACTTGTACTTAATATAAAATTTGCAGAGCCAACGTTATAGTGCGGAGTAGACATTTTGATTTTTGCTTCACCATCTTTAATTGATATTGAAATATCAGTCGGGGAGTTAATATAAGTAGTTGAACAAATTGTTACATATTGACCTATTCCGTTTAACATCAAAAACGTTATAAATTCATTTTTTATACTATCCTTTACAATAGATGAAGTTCGTGGACAACATATTCTTAGCCATTCATTAGTAAGAAATGATATTTGTTTAGAATTAATACCGTCTATGGATATATAATAGGAGCAAGTTAAACCACCTTCTTTATCTGTTATAAATTCTTTAGATGCCGTTTCTGCTCTTTCCCAATAGCTATATGGTCGATCAATAGCAATCTGAGCCCATCGTGCTGTATCTTGATTAAATATCTGACAATGTACTCTTTGCACATTTATATTCAGTGTGCATATCATTGCTAATACTAATATAATACTTTTCATTTTTCTATCTTCTGATTAATCCAATAACTCTATATACAGGAAACAAATCTGCTATTGGTACACATCGTAGTTATGTTAGTCACAATTTTGCTAAAAAATTAGTAGTCGCAATTTGGTCGCAATTTAGTCGCATTTATATGCCTCTAAATGCCATTATTAGGTATGTAATAACAAAAAAGATTACTAGGATGAAGTCTGGATGTCTTTATCTTAGATTGCAACTTACTGTAATTAAGCAAGTTACATAAGGAGCGGTAAACGAGACTCGAACTCGCGACCCCCAGCTTGGGAAGCTAGTGCTCTACCAACTGAGCTATTACCGCATAATAAGAGCCGATACCCGGACTCGAACCGGGGACCTATTCATTACGAATGAATTGCTCTACCAACTGAGCCATATCGGCGCAACACAAAATATTTCAAAGATACCCGTTCTTTTAACGAATGCAAAGGTAATGGTTTTATTTGTAATAATAAAATTTTTGTTCCACTTTTTAATATGAAACTAATACATTATCTATTACATACATTCATTTTCATTATGCCTTTATAATCAATAGTGATATTTACAATATAATTGCTAGCATCATCAGGAATACAAATAATAGCATTATAATGTATTCCACTTTCATCTATTGAGTCAAACTGCATATCACTCAAAATTGATTGAGATAAGAAATTTGAAGGCACTTTACCTCCGAACATCTGCTTTTTAAAATCACGAGAATAAACTTGTCTTGCGCCATTAAATATACTTATATGTATTATATTATCATAAAAGATATTGTCAACTTCAACGCCATCATCATTATAAGATGATTTTGTCACTTTGTATGATGTCGGATTTATTGCTATATAACAATGATAGCGTTCACCAGAATGAGAGACTACCGTATCTCTTTTTATTAGTTGATTCTGATTTATTGGCATAGGACGCTTTTGGGTAAACGAGAAAATATCATCAGAATTTTCACTTTTTCTCAAATGCACCTCGTCTCCATTTTGATTTTTAAACCAGAAAATATGCTGTGCTTGTTTTGATATTGGATACTTTACTTCATTTGCTCCACGCATAATAAGAGTATCACCAACAATCTTAAAATATACTGGCTGGCTGGTTGAATCTGGATAATATATAGTATCACCCTTTGCTCTGAATGAGGGTTCATCTGTTTCTTCATCGACCCAGATACCCTGAAGCATAGATTTTGCCTCTTTATTTTCTATTACATCTGTTTTCTTATTTGTAGCCTTTTTGCAACCAAACAAAAACACCAAACATAACAATACTACTATATATTTCTTCATATTATATTATTTACCTATACAATGATATTCAAAACCAATAGATTTGAGCTCATCGCCATCGAATATATTTCTTCCGTCTATTACTAATGGACGCAACATTGCCTTCTTTATAACCTCCCAACTAGGCAGACGGAATTCTTTCCATTCAGTAAGTAGCAGTAACGCATCTGAATCTAATACAGCCTCATACATGTCTTTACAATAATTGACTCTATCGCCTACCCTTCTCTTACATTCATCCATAGCTACAGGATCATATACACTGATATTGCATCCTGCATCAAGTAGTAATTGTATCATTACTAAAGCTGTAGATTCACGCATATCATCGGTTTCTGGTTTGAAAGACAACCCCCATAGTGATATTTTTTTATATTTAAGGCTATTGCCATAAATGCCCTCCAATTTAGAGAACATAACGCTTTTCTGCTGTTCATTAACACGTTCAACTGCCTTAAGAACTTCCATTGAGTATCCATTATCATCTGCAGTTTTAATCAGAGCCTTCACATCCTTTGGAAAACAAGAACCTCCATAACCACATCCTGCATAAAGAAATTTGCGACCTATACGTGTGTCTGCACCAATGCCTTGACGAACCATATTGACATCTGCTCCAATCCTCTCACAAAGATTTGCAATGTCATTCATAAAACTTATACGCGTTGCCAACATTGAATTCGCAGCATATTTTGTCATTTCGGCACTTGGTATGTCCATAAATATCACACGAAAATTATTTATCAAAAATGGCTTGTACAAACGTGTAAGCATCATTTTAGCTTGTTCACTTTCAACCCCAACAACGACTCTATCAGGACTCATAAAATCCTTAATAGCATTACCCTCTTTTAAAAACTCGGGATTGGAAGCTACATCAAACTTGATATTTACTCCTCGTCTATCCAGTTCTTTTTGTATGGTATATCTTACTTTTAGTGCGGTACCTACAGGAACAGTACTTTTCGTAACAACAACCAAATATTTATTAAGGTTTTTGCCTATCGTAGAAGCGACTTGCAAGACATACGTCAAATCAGCGCTACCATCTTCATCAGGGGGAGTACCAACTGCAGAAAAGACTATATCCTGATCATTAAGAACAGGAGCAAGTTCGGTGGTAAACTTCAACCTTCCAGCTTTTACATTTTTAACTACAAGTTCATCAAGACCTGGCTCATATATAGGAATATCACCAGACTGCAAACGATTGATTTTATCTGCATCAACATCAACGCATGTCACATTGACTCCAGTATCAGCAAAACAAGCTCCTGACACCAGACCAACATATCCTGTTCCTATAATTGCTATATTCATAAATATAAAAAATTCTTATTCAAATAAGTTTGCCTCTTTGAAAGATTTTCCATTAAGATCTTTATCGCTTGTGACGACATCAACACCTTTAACAGGCCATTCTATACCCAGTTGTGGATCATCAAAACGAATAGAAGCCTCTTCATTCGGAGCATAATCATTGTCTACCTTATACGAAAAAACAGCCTCGTCACTTAACACTAAAAAACCATGAGCAAAACCTCTAGGAACAAAAAATTGTCTATGGTTTTCTCCACTTAATTCCACCATTATATATTTACCGAAAGTCTCACTACTTTTTCGTAAATCAACAGCAACATCAAGCACTTTACCGCTTATTACTCGGACAAGTTTTGCTTGAGAAAAATTACCTTTTTGATAATGAAGCCCTCTCAATACACCATAGGAAGACTTGGACTCATTATCTTGAATAAAATTTATATAACCTATATTCTTATCAAAGTCACTCTGCTTAAATGCCTCAAAAAAATATCCACGTGCATCATTAAAGACACGTGGTTCTATAATATAAACACCTTTAATATTAGTGCTTTTATATTCCATAATTATAATCGTTTTATAATGCAAGTGCAAATGTAATAATAATATTCCGAATAAGAAACGTTTTATATTTTTTTTCGATGGTTTTAATCCATTTTATTTGCCTGTATCAACAAAAATAATTAAATTTGCATCGTGATTGAAATAGAAAGACATATAGAAATATTACTTTTAGACAACGATTGCGTTATCGTACCTGGATTAGGAGGTTTTATGACCCACCATGTAGAAGCTCGTTATGATGAGAGAGACAACATGTTTCTCCCACCAATGCGCACTCTTGGATTTAATCCACAGTTAAAGATGAACGATTCGTTGCTAGCCCAATCTTATATTGAAGCTTACGACATGAGTTATCCCGAAGCTATCAAGCGTATCGAGAATGAGACCATGGAAATAAGACAAAATCTTGAGAATACAGGTGTATATGAGTTGAATGATATAGGAACATTACTTCTTAATGATAATGGAAATATTGAATTTAACCCATGTGAATCTGGAATTTTAAGTCCTGAACTATACGGATTAGCTGGATTTGAAATAGATAAATTGGTTGACAACTCTATATCTGCGAAAGATATGGTTTTGCAAAATATTGATAATGTTTTCATAGAAGGTTCTAGCAAGAAAGAGGAAGCACTAATCTATAAAGTTGGAGATAAAGAAAAAGAAGTTTCCAAAGAAGAGGCAGTATATTATGAAGATGATAAGGATATAAGAATACCAATAGGCGTTATCCGATATGCATTAGCTGCAGCTGCGGCAATATTATTGTTTTTCATTCTTACATCACCAATAGCCAACAGTGAAACAAAAGGAATTACTCAAAGTAGCATTCGCAATGGCATATTATTTAATCTTTTAGGCGAACAAACATCAAAACCAGTTGAAGAAAAGCCATTAATTATAAAAAGTTCCAAACCGGAAAGCAGTATTAAAGATAAATCCAATTCAGCAAAAGACTCTACTAAGTCCTACCAATATAAGGGAAAGGAATCTGTAGATTCAAAACACTGTAAAGAATATTATTGCTTAGTACTCGCTAGTAAAGTGACAAAATCAAATGCAGATAGTTTTGTTAAAGACATGCATAAGAAGGGCTACGACAATACAAAAGTATATTGTCACAATAATAATATCAAAGTAATATACGGTTGTTACGAATCTGAAAGTCAAGCTTACAATGTTCTAAATGAGCTTCATAGCAAAGCTGACGAATTTAAAGAATCCTGGGTATATAAAATTAAAGAATGAAGAGAGTACGTTGCCCTAAGTGTGATAACTTCATCACATTTGACGAATCAAAATATGAAGAAGGACAATCATTAGTTTTTGAATGTCCTGAATGTGATAAACAATTTGCAATAAGAATTGGTGTATCTAAACTAAGGAAAACTCAAAAAGAAGAGAACAAAGAAAACGATCGGTCTGAAATAAAAGACGGAAAAAATTCTTATGGGAGTATTATTGTCATTGAGAACGTGTTCCACTACAAACAAATAATACCACTTGTACAAGGTGATAATGTTATAGGAAGATACATGAAAGGCAACAACATTAACACCCCTATAGAAACAGTAGATCCAAGTGTAGATACAAATCATTGTGTAATTAATGTAAGTAAGGATAAACGCGGAAAGATAAAATATGTTTTACGCGATGGGCCTAGCAATACAGGAACTTTTGTTGATAATGAAATCCTTGGAGATAGAGACAGAAGATTAATTTCGGATGGTACAGTCTTCACAATTGGTGCAACAAGTATAATATTGCATGGCCCTGAAAGCGATGAGCAATAAATATAGTAATTCACATATATCAAAAATGATTAAAGGGAGATATCTTCGCAGATAAACTCCCTTTTAAAAATGATAAATATAGATTAAAATTATTATATCCATTATTCACATAATGGTATGCAAAAATACAAAAAAAAATACACATTCATTAATGTCTGTCGAAATAGTTTAAGAATTAAAATGTTTTTAACTCTTTGTATATTCTTTGAACGGGTAAGCCCATAACATTAAAATAGCTACCTTCTAAAGAAGACACTGCTACATGACCTATCCATTCTTGAATACCATAAGCTCCAGCTTTATCCATAGGTGAATATGTTTTAACATAATACTCAATTTCATCACGTGTGAGTGATGAAAAAGTTACATCAGTAGAAACTGAAAATTTACGTTGCATCTTTTTAGTAATTAAGCATACGCCCGTTATCACTTTATGTGTTTTTCCACTAAGAGATGAAAGCATATTACATGCATCAGTGTAGTCAACAGGCTTACCAAATACTTTTTCTCCTAATACGACAACAGTATCTGCAGTAATAAGCAATTCTTTTTCGCTGATCTGAGGCAAATATTTATTTGCTTTTACTTCAGCAATATATAGAGGAATCTCAGAAGCATGTAATGTCTCAGGATAACTTTCATCAATACCATGTATAATACGTACCTCAAAATCTATATCAAGTCCCTTAAGCAATTCTTTCCTTCTAGGAGAATTGCTGGCCAACACTATATGATAACCATTTAAATTTTCTAACATGATTTTAAATTTTACCAACCAAAAGCTTTTTCATCTTTTAGCCATTTACCTTGCGCCCTCAATACTTGTTCTATTACATCCCTTCCGCAACCATATCCTCCATTTCGGTCACTGACATATTTGCTTATGCGTTTTATATCATTACAGGCATCAGCTGGACAACATGGGCACCCTGAACGTTTCATAACTTCGTAGTCAGGAATGTCATCACCCATATATAAAATGTCATCGTCTATAAGATTATACTTTTTCAAGAATTCCTCATATGTACTTATCTTGACAGCACATTTCATATAAATATCCTCAACGCCAAGATGCTGATATCTCATTTTTACGCTGTCTGTATTCCCTCCAGTTATTATGACTATCCTCAATCCTGATTTTTGTGCCAGTTGTATAGCATACCCATCTTTTATATTTACTGTACGCATAGGTTCCCCATTAGGATGTAATGTTATCGTTTCAGCACTAAGCACTCCATCAACATCAAAGATTATAGCCTTGATTTTCTTCAAATCGTAATTAATCATCTTATATCTGTTTAAAATTAGTTCTTATTATTTTTCTCAGCCAACTGATGTATACTAAGACTCATCCTGTCATAAATATCTTTTTGAAGTGGATTACCTTTGAGTAGTAAAGATTGATTACGCAAAACATTTTCATCAAACCTAACAGCTGGTCCTGTCTGTGCTTGACTTGGAGAAAGTTTATGCACCTTATTTGCTGTCTCATCTATTAAAGGTAGAATTACTTCAAATGGAATATTGTGTTTTTTCAATATTTCTGAAGATAAAGAATAACAATGATTCACAAAGTTTGATGCAAAAACAGCTGCCAGATGTAAATGTTTTCTATCTTCAGAAGATAATCTATATACAATATTAGTAATACTGTTTGCCAATTCCATAATTGAGCTTTCTGAAAATTTATCATTAGCTTCAACAAAACAGGGTATGTCATTAAAAATCAATTCTTTATCCTTAGAAAAAGTTTGCATTGGATACAGCACACCATAGTGATAAGCCATACCTTTGAATATATCCATTGATACGCTACCTGCTGTATGAATAAAAATTCGTTTTTCCTTTCCTTTGCAGACTTCTGGTATAAGTTCCGACAATATACTATCTTTTACTGATAATATATATATATCTGCATTACTATTAATATTTTTTATTTCATTAGTTGGTGAACCTCCAACTTTCTCTGCCAATATTGAAGCTGACTTCATTGTACGGCTATACACTTGTAATATATCATGTCCGGCAGATAACAAGGCTACTCCCAAATTAGTAGCCAAATTACCAGCTCCTATCAAAACTATTTTCATCTTTAAAATTTATCTACGTGAACATTTTCCCATTTCAGTTTATCTTCATCCTGCAATTTACGTTCGTCTGCCTTATGACCAATAGCCAAAACACAAAGTAATTCGTATTGCTCAGGTATATCAAGCACACCAGATATTACAGATGTAGCAGAAGTTCCATCATTGAGTCCACGCGCCCTGATCTGGATCCAACAAGATCCCAATCCTAAATCTTCTGCTTGATATTGCATAGAAATCGCAGCTATAGCGCCATCTTCTATCCAACAGTCGTTTTCTAGTGGATTACCAAGAACAACTATAGCAAGAGGAGCACCTTTTAAAAATTGAGAACCAAGCTCTTTGGCATCCGCGATTTTTTCAATGTCTGTTTTGTTATCAACAACAACAAACTGCCATTTGCGGCATCCTTTTGATGTAGGAGACATCAACGCAGCTCTTAATATTGCTTTAACGTCATCCCCTGAAATCTCTTTATCTGAAAATTTTCTATGACTTCTGCGAGCCTGAACCAAATCTTTAAATTCTTTCATTAATTAATTATATACAGTTAGAAAATATTTTCTGAAAGCAAAGATAGCCATTTAAATCAAAATAACATGTACATATACGTATTTTTAGAAAAGATTTATTATTTTTGCATCAAGATGAAAAATATATCTGTTAGTGTTTATAATCATAGCGAAGACTTGCCTGAAATGGAATATAAGAACTTCTTTCACAGTAAGTCACTTTTCCGAATATACGAAATGACTGCAGGGTATTTTCCTCACATGATTGTAGTAAAATCGGAAACTAATGGTATATTGTGTCATCTTCTTGCTGTAATTAGGCGTAGAGGAGCATGGTTTCCTCCTTATCTATATACACAATGTAGAATTTATGGAGAAGGTGACTATTCTGAAAACATCAGTAATAAGCACGAATTATTCTATGCCATGCTCATAAAGTTAACACGCATAATGTCGTTTAGATGCCTTTATATAGAAATCAGCGATATGAGTGAGAAGATGTATGGATATAAATGGTTGAAGAGATGCGGATACTTTCCAATAAGATGGATGGAAATACATAATTCTCTGCACAGCAAATCGCCGAAAGAATTATTATCAGATCGAAAAATAATTAGACATGTAAACTCTGGCATCAGGAATGGTGTTACAGCATCTACTGTAGAAAGTGAAGAAGACTTCAATCAATTTTATAAAATGACAAAAGCATTCTACAAGATGAGATTAAGAAGATTTTGTCCTCCTGCAAGTTTCTTTAGTGCATTACTTGATGACAAAGAAGACGCGAAACTTATAGTTACAAAATACAAGAAAAAAATAATAGGTAGTTGTGCTATTGTTTTTTCTGAAGGTAATGCCTATCTATGGTATGCAGCCTATCGCTCTAAAAGTTTTCCGATGCAACACCCAAATACAATGACACTATGGAACGCATTAAACTACGCTTACGAACATAATTATAGCCATTTATTCTTTATGGATGTTGGTCTACCGTTTCATAATAGCATAATAAAAGATATGATACTCGGTTTTGGCGGTAAACCCGTAAGTACGAACAGGTGGTTTAGGTGTTCTATTCCATGGATAAATAATATATTATCATGGCTTTGGAGAGAATGATATAAATTATTATTTTCTCCAATCACGTTTTGCCATACGTGCAAACATATTACGATGAAATTTATCTTCAGACCTAATGACTTCATAAACTTTACTAGCCGGCATCACTTTAAGAAACTTGTTATGATAAATCTGTTCTATACGTTTTAAATCCAAATCAAGTTTATCTCGTAGCTGTATTGCATGTTGACACCCTGCTTCATTAGATGGTTTATTTCTGCCTAATTGTCTAACTTTATCAAAAAGAGCTCGTTTTTTATTGCACATTTCCTCATATAAAGGAAAAAACTTTGCAGATTCTGCAGGTGTGAGACAAGCATCCTTTGCAATATATTGCTCCATATCATTCATGAATTCTTTTGGAGAAAACTTGTGTCCTGGAGCTTCCTGTGCATATAAGTTGATGTTCAGAAGCATCAAAATTAAAGTTATAATCGCTTTATTCATATCTATATTTATTTATTCGTCAGAAAGGCAAGCATAGATATCTTGATTATCCATCATGGCATAATCAGTTGCCTGCTCTATATATTTATCTCTTGAAGATAACTTTACAGCCTTAGAAGATCCACACTCTGGTAATTTGCTATTACTACCAGAACTGGAATGGAAAAATATTCCTGCCCCACCTAATATTAAAAGAAAACAAGCAGCAACAGATATTATCTTCAGTCTTAGCGAGTACCGGTGAGAATCAAGATGGATAATATTATCATTTTTATCAGCTGGAAGATTTTCCATTATCTTTTTGCTGAAGTCTTCGAAATAGTTATCAGGAACCAAAAAAGGATTCCTGTTCTTTTTTAATTTTGCCAATATGTTTTTATTCTTCTCCATTCTTAGCATCTTTTTTATATAATAGACGTAAATATATTACGATGGTTTAATCTTGTGAGCGAAAAAAATCTGCGATTTTATTAGCAGCTATATGATATGACGCTTTAAGAGCACCTTCGGATGTTTTTAGAATTTTGCTCATCTCACTATATTTCATATCATCATAATATCTCATAGTGAATACGACACGTTGTACTTCTGGTAATTTACTCACGGCCTCCTGTAATAGTGCTTCCGTTTCATCACCATCAAAATATTCATCAGCCATTAGTTTGCAAACCAAAGAATCATCATCAGAACCTAATAAATTACTTTTCTGATTTTTATTCCGTCTTACAAAATCAATGCTTTCATTTATTGCTACACGGAATAACCATGTTGAAAGTTTTGACTCACTACGAAAGTCTGCTATATTATTCCATATTTTAATGAAGACATTTTGCAATATATCATTTGCATCTTCATGAACCAATACAATACGCCTGATTTTCCAATATAATGGTTCACTATATTGCTTTACAATTTCTTCAAATGCCTTATTACGCGTCTTAGCATCCTCCAGCATATGTATTATCTGTGCATCATCGTATCGTTCCATTATTCTAGTTTAAGACGTATTATTTCATAAAAGGTTTAATTGCATCTGATATTTCTCTGTCATATCCATACACATCGGGATAACTTTCAAAAGCACCACTTTCATCTTTATAAAGAGTATAATATGTAATAAACAATGGTATTTGTGGCTTAACATTTACCGTTCTCATCTTCACTCTTTTTTTAGGTACATTTTCGTTATTAAGATCTTCATTTTTTAAGCCTTCATCATCTAGTCCCATTGCTGCCTTTATGTTATCTAAGAGTTTTTTATCATTGTCTCCCAAAATAAACTTAGCCAAATTAAAAGGCTGTTCCACTCTTACGCATCCGTGAGAAATACCTCTATCATATCTATCAAAGACCTCTTTACTAGAGGTGTCGTGCAAGTAAACAGAAAAGCTATTCGGGAATCTAAATATTATTCGACCTAAAGAATTACCTTCACCACCCTCTTGTATTACACGATAATCACCACCTAATAACATCGACGTTGTAACTTTTGCCACATTAATTTTCTCGCCCGTCTTCTTATAAGTTATAAACATATTACGTTTATCAAAATATGCATTATTACCAGCATGTCTTGATATATCTTTCTTTACTATACTCATAGGAACGACCCATCTTGGATTTACATCCATACGAAAAATATTACTCGACAGAAGAGGTGTTTTAGTCTTTGGTGCGCCACAACCTATGCGCATGCTCAATACATTACTACCATCTATCGCATATAGTTTGTAAGCTGGAATATTTACTAATATATATTTACCATTTTCTGGCACGACTTGCTTTACACGCCACCTATAACGCTCCATATTACACATTATCTTAAGTCGCTCTGATTGTATATTCACCTGATGTAACCTTGACTTAAGCTCATAATAATGATGATTAGTAGGCTGTACCTTCTTTAAAAAGATCGTAAGACTACCCGATCCTATTTCCTTTAACGCCAGAGAAAAGAATTTTTTGCCAGGATGTTGCATCCTAACATCATATAGCTTGCGATAACTTATATGGTTTGAGTCCTTTTCTAATATATCCTGTTTATTAAATAAATAAGCAGGATTTACAAATCCAAATCGTTGCCCCGTTACATACCTTAAATATGCTTTAGTTAGGCGATATTCTAATCTTGCCAGCACTGTATTTATATCATTTATGCTATCAAAATCCAAATGACGAACACGCTCCACATCATATCTAATTTTCTTTACGCTGAAAGATTTTTCTGTAAAACCCATATCTTCTACTTTACTCAAGTACACAAGTAAAGTATCTACCCTCTTGTCTATACCATTACGGTCAATCCACAAAAATGGTTTTCTATTAAGATAATAACTCCGTACACGATAATCAGTTACAGTTGAATCTTTATCATATTTGCATAAACTGTCAATCTGTCCACGTATATGATATGAACGTACAGAGTACCCTTGCATTTTCATTTTAGAAAACGCATCAATTGTTATGTTCTTATTAGGGTTCGCTGTTTTTTTATTACAACTACCCAATATCGTTGACAAAACTATTATCAATATACAATATAAATTACGTCTCAAAACTATCTTAGCGAAATTTTGCGTACCGTATTTCCTATTTTTAAAATATAGCAACCTCTTTGTAAATTTAATTCATAATGTTTATCAGCCCCTTCTATTCGAAATGAAGCAACACATACTCCAGCTACATTATATACAAATAACGTCTGTCCATTAGCACCAGTAATATGGACATTTGAACCTGTTATTGAGATATTCACATCTTGAAAGTCATTTATCTCAACATATCTGTACGGCTCAGCAACGCTTATTTCTGGTACGCAAAATGAAGTTATTACAGTTAATATTAAAAGTAATATATTTTTATTCATACATAATTTTATATTAAATTGCAAATTTAAAATTTTGTTTTGAATTAACGAAACTTTTTTACTAAAAAGCACAATAATCGCATAAAAACAAATACTAAAAATGACTAAACATCAATAGTCTTCATCTCTTCCGAAAGGATTGTGTTTGGGAAAACTTCTTTTGCCTCATCCAACAATACTTGTTCACTTTCATATCTTGACGAATAATGTCCAAGCATCAATTTACCCGCATTTGCATCTCTAGCTACAGAAGCAGCCTGACGAGCTGTACTATGGTAATATTTCGCGGCCAGTATTTTAAATTCGTCCGAATATGTGGATTCATGATATAACAGATTGACATTTTTTATATATGTGTGTAAGTTCGGTAAATATTTTGTATCCGAACAATACGCATAACTTCTTACACTATCTGCAGGCTTAGTCAAAAATTCATTCTTTATCACTTCACCATCTGGTGTAGTCCAATCAGCACCATTTTTTATATTATTTCGCTGACTGATAGGCACTTCATATATTTTCATCATATCTCCAATAATATGACGAGAAGTTGGTTTTTCGACAAATATAAATCCACAACAAGGCATTCTATGATCAAGTGGTATTGATGATACAGTAAGACTTTTATCTTCATATATGACCTGATTTAAAGTTGTATTTACAGGATGAAATATCAATTCATATCCTAGTTGTTTACAAAACATATCCAACTCAATATCCAACACCTTCTTATATTCAGATGGAGCATATATATGTAAAGGAGAAGTGCGTCCTAACAGACCAAACGTAGAAATTAAGCCAATAAGTCCAAAGCAATGATCACCGTGTAAATGCGATATAAATATAGCACTTATTTTAGTAAAGCGAATACGAGAACGTCTTAATTGCATCTGAGTTCCCTCACCACAATCAATCATAAACATTTTCTCACGTATCTCCACTATTTGAGATGATGCAGAATGTCTAAGAGTCGGTAGTGCGCTTCCACAACCTAAAACATGTACTTTAAATGGTTCCACTTAATATTTATTGCTTCTTGAATATTCGAATTTATCTGCAGAATTTTGTATGCATAGAGAATCAGCTCCCAGTATTTTAATGCTAAAAGTATCTGTTTCTTCTTCATCTCCACCACCATCACGATTTGCAGTAAGGATTATTTTCCCGTTGAAGATTCTCCATGTCTTATAGAATGTTGAATTATTATTTATACTTTCTGCTATTCCACCATCTTTAAGTTTTATACCTACAAAATCACTCCCGTCTATAGGATTTGGCATAATCCAACTACCTAGTAATGTATTAAGATTTATAACCTCACTAGCGATGTATTCCTTTCCTTCTTTCTTTGCCATTACAGCAAGACGGTCACCACATTCAAATCCACCAAGAACCATTCCGTTATCTTTTGCATCAGCAATGGATATTTCCAAAGTATCGCTATTATCAGTAATGACCTGTAATGTATTCATAGCAGTTCCTTCACCACATATTCCATATATCGTTTTGTCCTTAGAAGATACATCATCAGTTTTTACAGTATCTATGTCCGTAGAAGCTTTCTGCGTTTTACTACCACAACCAACGATTAACAGCGTTATAGCAAAAAACGAAAATAAAAGAATCAAATGTTTCATACTATTATATTTTAGTTAATTATCTTTTTCAGCTTTTTTAGCCTCATTCCATAGAGCATCCATCTCCCCCAAAGTCATATCCTTTAATGGTTTACCTATCTTGATACTATGGTCCTCTATATAATTGAAGCGACTAATAAACTTATGATTAGTCATTTCCAGTGCCGTATCAGGGTTTAAATGATACAATCTGCCTGCATTTATAAGACTGAAAAGAAAATCTCCAAACTCTTCCATAGAACGTTCTTTGTTTTCTTTTCTCAACTCAACTTCAAGTTCGCCAAGTTCTTCTTTCACTTTTGCCCAGACATCACCTTTATCCTCCCAATCAAATCCAACATTACGAGCTTTGTCTTGTACACGATATGCCTTTATTAGAGTAGGAAGAGACTCTGGCACACCGGATAAGACTCTATTGTTTCCATCCTTTTCTTTCAACTTTAGTTGTTCCCAATTCTCAGATACAGTCTTTGAATCCTCGGCTTTTGCGTTGCCATACACATGCGGATGGCGGTAAATCAATTTATCAGTAAGTTGCTGGCAAACATCAGCTATATCAAAATCGCCTGTTTCGCTACCGATCTTTGCATAAAAACAAACATGCAACAATACATCGCCGAGCTCTTTACATATATTCTTTTTATCATTTTTCAGTAAAGCATCGCAAAGTTCATAAGTCTCCTCTATTGTGTTTGCCCTAAGACTTTCATTTGTCTGTTTCTTATCCCAAGGGCATTTTACTCTTAATGTATCTAGAACATCCAACAAACGTCCGAATGCCTCTAGTTTTTCTTCTTTTGTATGCATATTAAGTTATTTCTTTCTGCAAAAGTAGGTAAATTCCGCGAATTTTAGTAATTTTGCACAGATTTTTATCAAAATATAATCATTATAACTTCACAGACAATTAAAATATTAATATAAAATGGAATTAGCTTCTAAATATGACCCACGGGCAGTGGAGTCTAAATTGTATCAGTATTGGCTTGACAACAAGCTTTTCAGTTCAAAACCAGACGGACGTGAACCTTACACCATTGTCATTCCTCCCCCTAACGTGACTGGTGTCTTACATATGGGGCACATGCTGAACAATACAATTCAGGATATTCTGGTTCGCCGTGCCCGCATGGAAGGTAAGAATGCTTGTTGGGTACCAGGAACTGATCATGCATCTATTGCAACAGAGGCTAAAGTCGTTAACAAATTAGCGGAACAAGGAATAAAGAAAACAGATCTTACACGCGATGAATTCCTAAATCATGCGTGGGATTGGACAAATGAACATGGCGGAATTATTCTAAAGCAACTTCGCAAATTAGGTGCAAGTTGTGACTGGGACCGTACTGCTTTTACGATGGATGAAACACGTAGCAAAAGTGTTATTCATGTTTTCTGTGAATTATATAAGAAAGGACTTATTTACCGTGGCGCCCGCATGGTTAACTGGGACCCTAAGGCAAAAACAGCTCTTAGTGACGAAGAAGTTATATATAAGGAAGAACATTCAAAACTATACTATCTGAAATACATGGTTGTGGAAGAGCCTAGCAAGTATGCTGTTGTTGCTACAACACGACCAGAGACCATTATGGGTGACTCTGCTATGTGTATTAACCCTAACGACCCAAAGAACCAATGGTTGAAAGGCAAACATGTCATTGTGCCTTTGGTAAATCGTGAGATTCCTGTAATTGAAGATGATTATGTAGATATTGAATTCGGTACAGGTTGCCTAAAAGTTACTCCTGCACATGATATCAATGACCACGCATTAGGTCTTAAACACAATCTTGAGACTATAGACATATTCAATGACAATGGAACTATAAGCGAAGCTGCCGGATTGTATGTAGGCGAGGATCGCTTTGATGTACGTAATAAAATTGCAAAGGATCTTACTGCAGCCGGACTGATGGAGAAAATTGAAGACTATGACAACAAAGTAGGTTTTTCAGAACGCACTAATGTACCTATAGAACCAAAGTTGTCTACTCAATGGTTTCTTAAGATGCAGCATTTTGCAGACATTGCCCTACCTCCTGTAATGAATGATGAAATTCAATTTTATCCGGCAAAATATAAAAACACATACCGTCACTGGCTAGAAAATATAAAAGACTGGTGTATAAGCCGTCAATTATGGTGGGGACATCGCATACCTGCTTATTACCTACCTAAAAACGGAGGTTACGTTGTAGCTGAAACTCCAGATGATGCTATAAAAATGGCAAGACAAAAGAGTGGTAATAATGAACTGAAATTAGAAGATCTTGAACAAGATTCTGATTGCCTTGATACATGGTTTTCTTCATGGCTGTGGCCGATTTCTGTTTTTGATGGAATAAATAATCCTGATAATGAAGAGTTTAAATATTACTACCCTACATGTGACTTGGTAACAGGACCTGATATTATATTCTTCTGGGTTGCCCGTATGATTATGGCAGGATATGAATTTAAAGGTAAAATGCCATTCAAGCATGTGTACTTCACCGGAATTGTACGCGATAAATTGGGACGCAAGATGTCTAAAAGTCTTGGAAACAGTCCTGATCCACTAACTCTAATAGAAAAATATGGAGCTGACGGTGTACGTATGGGCATGATGCTTGCTGCACCTGCAGGTAATGATATCCTATTTGACGAATCTCTCTGCGAACAGGGACGTAACTTTAATAATAAGATATGGAATGCTTTCCGCCTTGTTAAAGGATGGGAAGTTACAGATATAAAACAACCGGAAGCTAACAGTATAGCAATCAAATGGTTTGAAGCAAAACTCAAAGTAACAAATGCCGAAGTAAATGATTTATTCAAAAAATATCGCATTTCTGAAGCATTAATGGTTGTTTACCGTCTATTTTGGGATGAATTCTCTAGCTGGTATCTCGAAATGGTGAAACCTACTTACGGATCACCTATAGATAAGGCAAGCTTTGACGCTACTTTAAATTTCTTCGATTCACTGCTTAAAATGCTTCATCCATTTATGCCTTTCATCACAGAAGAACTTTGGCAGAATATTTATGAGCGCAAAGACGGTGAATCAATAATGAGAGAGTGTCTAAAGCTAGACTCAGCTACCGCTGAAGAAGATAAACTTGTTTGTGACATAGAGAATGTTAAACAGATTGTTTCTAATATCCGCACAATACGCAATCAAAAAAACATCTCTCCTAAGGATGCTTTGGAACTGCAGGCTGTATCTCAGAATAACTATTCGGCATTTACAAGCACAATAACAAAGATGGCAAACCTCAAAGCTATAACTGTTGTTACAGATAAAGGCGCAGATGCTGCTGCTTTTATGGTTGGAACTGACGAGTTTGCAGTACCTCTTGGTGATATGATAGACGTTAACTCAGAAATAGAGAAACAAGAGGCACTACTCAAACATCTGGAAGGATTCTTAATTGGTATTAAGAAAAAACTTTCTAATGGAAATTTTGTATCGCACGCACCTGAAGCTGTTGTGGCTTTAGAGAAAAAGAAGCAAAGTGATTCAGAAGAAAAAATTGCAGCATTACAAGAATCAATAGCAGAACTAAAGAACAAACTTTAGTTATAAACATGCATAAAAATAATAACAAATATACCATAATTCTGTTGTCAGTATTTTTACTGGCAACAGTTTTGTTTTCTTGTTCTGGAGAAAATGACACAAATGGTTCGATAGATCCTTCTGATACTATTGTTGTTGAGCCGGCAAAATCAGATAATACTATTTTTGTATTTATGCCATGGAGTGATCTTTACCCTGCTTTGAAGGTAAATATAAAAGATATGCTTACTGGTATTAAAAGTAATGGTGGACTCGGCAATGATAAATTAATAATTTATATTTGTTCAAGTAGTTATTCTGCAGATCTTATTCAGGCTCATTACAAAAAATTTGTAAAAGAGAACAGCATTGTTGATTCTGTAATACTTGATACTCTTAAAAGATACGATCATCCAGATTATTATACTACATCCGGAATTTCTTCAATACTAAATGAGGTTGCTGAAAGAGTTCCTGGTAATCACTATTCAATGATAATAGGTAGTCACGCTATAGGTTGGATAAGTATTGCGGCATGGAAAAGTTTAAGTGGTGCAAATAATGCAAAGAAAGCTTTCTTCTCATCTTCATCATATAAATTGCCTTTGACAAGGGCATTCGGAGGTATTCCTAATCAGATAGAGAATGAGACACTTGCAAATGCAATACAAAATTCCAATATAAAAAAATTACGCTATCTCTTGTTTGATGATTGCTATATGGGAAATATGGAAACAGCATATGGGTTTAGAAACATAACTGAATATATGGTAGCATCAACATGCGAAATTATGAGTTACGGAATGCCCTATGTCAATATCTGGAAATATCTTGTTGGTAACCCTGATTATAAGTCTATATGCAATGAATTCTATAATTTCTATAATAACTATTCCAGCCCATATGGTACGTTGTCTGCAATAGACTGTAGTGAATGTGATGATATGGCATCTGTAATGAAAGAAATTAATAGCAAATATATTTTCAACAATAATGATACAATTCAAGTGCTTGATGGTATAAATAAAACAATTTATTATGATATGGGTGACTATGTTAAAAGTCTATGTGGAAAAGACACAGAACTATATTCTAAATTTTCAATCGCCCTAAATAAGCTAGTTCCTTATCATTGCAATACAAAACAATTTTATTCAGATTATAGCAAGAGTTCAATAAATATAAAGACATTCTCTGGTATTTCAATTTCTGATTTAAGTAATAATATAAATATTGCCAACGAGAAACTTAACACATCATGGTATGTTGCAACACACAACATTGATGGATCTAAATAATCTGCTTTTGCTTTTAATAGCTTAAAAGTTCATTATACAATCCTCTATCAAATAAAAAATCCCGATTCTGTATTTATACACGAACCGGGATTTACATTTATAAAGAGTAAAGTTCCTATCTAAGTTCTGGAACAATGGCCAGATAAACTAAATCATCTCTACCATCATTAACCATAGAATGTCCATGTCCTTTTGGGCAATAATGCACTTTACCGGCATTTATTCTCTCTATTATATTATCATACTTGAAATAGCCTTCTCCGCTAATTATATAGACGATTTCGCAATTTTGCTCATGAACATGGTAACCACTTGAAGCGCCTGGCTTCAATTTGCTAAGCATAATTTTATTATTCTCATCAACAAAATTACGTGTATCAAGTTCACCTTCTCCACCTTTGAAGTTATGTATAACTTCTTCCTTTATCTTTTCAAAATCTATTATCATAATAATAATTGTGTTAGTCTTTTCTATACCATATTCGTATTATCTTTCTACGGATAGCCAGTTGATTCATGACAGTTACAATTAAGAACAATATCAGACCTACGACAACAGACCACAGCATACTACCCTCTTCTATATCAGGGAATAATGTTTCTATGACTCCCATATAATACTCTCTCACAAAGAACAATATTATCCATGCTATTAGAAGTACTGCCACATTAAGTCCTATTGTCAGAAGTTGATATGGCTTAGCTACTTTATTGGGGCTATAACCTATAAGCAAAAGATTCTCTAACTTTGAAGAATTTTTCTGTACCAGCAAATATATGCTCAGCATAAGTATATAAAAACTTAAAATACTTATAACAACACCTACACCCATAACCAATGTTACAACCATCTTTAAGAAGTATGTCGTTTTCTGGGCATCCAACTTGTCACTGTCTATCTCATATCCCTTCTTATCAAGATACTTAGCTATATGGTCATCAGCAGGATTACCCACTTCCACAATAAGTCGTGTAGGATCACTATGCTTACCGGCAGAATAATAGTTGTTACTCCAATCCATAAATTTCTGAGGTACAAGAATAGTGTTAAGCCTATTTGAGAATCCTATCACCTTGCCCTTGTATCTGTCTTGGTGACCATTTTCATTTATAAAGATAGAAAAATCTATCATGCCTACAAGACCATCACTGATCTTTGGCAATGAATGGCTCTGTGCAAAACCAAAATTATACATATTAATATATGTACGGGGTAGAATAATTGGCACTTCCTTACTTCCTTCTTTATATTGCCAGTCTTTAAGAGGAACATCAACAAAACCATCTGGCACACTCTCAAAGAAAAGCTCAGAATTAAGAACAGACTGTCCATTGACGCCCATTGAAGCATCGACTTTATATTCGGTTGAAGTAAATTCGCCTACTTTCTTAGTAAATTTTTGTGCTTCTACATCATCCTTTTCACTCTTTGAAAAAGTATTTGAAGAACCCGAAATAGTTCCTGCTGTACTTATTTTTTTACTCATTATTAAATAATCGGCTTTCATAAAACTATCGCCCTGAGTAAAGACAGGCAATACATCTCTATAAAACTGAAAGCCAAGAAGAACAATAAGCATGCCGAACAAGTTGGCAAAAAAGAAACCTGCAAACTGTGGTACGCTAATATGCTGACGTAATAATTTCCAAACTAAATTCATAATCTGTATGTTTTTTCGTAATTGAGATCCATGTGTTTTCCTATGCTGGTTACTATAACACCAGCACCTTGAGCCTTTGCCTCTGTCATCATGATATCACCCATAATTTGTGAGTTTGTATCATCCAGATGACTAATTGGCTCATCTGCAAGAATAAAGTCGAAAGGCTGTACCAGGGCTCTTATCATAGCTACACGCTGCTGTTGACCAAATGACATGCGCCCTATTTTAGCATCCAATTTATCACCGATGCCAAGCATCTCAAACCAATCTTCAATCTGCTTACGAGTTTTAAAACCTGTCAATTTATTCTTTATCTCTACGTTCTCATATGCTGAAAGTTCCGGAAACAATCTAAGTTCTTGAAAAAGGTGACTGATATGATATTTTCTTACTTCAACCCAATCCTTTACTTTTAAACCAAATGTTGATACACCGTCAAAATCTACATTACCAGTATAGTCACTACGATAACCAATTATGTAACTGCAAAATGTACTCTTACCTTTGCCGCTATCGGCTTCAACTAAATAGAGGTGGTTTTTCTCAAAAAGCACTTCATTCTGCCATATCTCAGAGTTTAAATCTGTCCGTTGCGAAAAGACTTGCGGAAGTACGGCATGCATTTCTATCTTATTCATTATTTTATTGAATATGTGATGGCTTCAATATCGCCAAACACAGGTTTTAATATACTTGTTACTGTTTTTATTTCTTGCTTTTCCTTACCAATTGCTTCCAAATTTATGATGAAGCATAATTTTTTACCTTTAAGTTGATTCTGAATATCAACAGGCAAAGGTTTTGCAGTCTTTGCCACAGAATTTTTTGCTAACATATCTATATTGCCACTATATAATTGGTTGTCATTACTCACTCCAAAATAGAAGTTTTCATCTTTACTTATATAATGGTATGCATTCTTTCCCCAACCTACTATCTTTGATCCTTGAGGACACGACTTTTCCCAATAGCCAACATCAGCTAACCAATTATGATTTCCCAATTGTGCGGCTAACGCGAAATTTGGAGAATCTCCATTATACTGAGGTATTATGATAGCAACATCACCCTTAATACTTTTTATCATATTATCTATATCCAAGGCTGCATTAAGTCCTGCAAGCATTGCCCGCATACCCTTATCCGAACGTAATAGATTAATCAGATTGTTACCGTCTACATTCATCAATATAGAATACATCGCATCATTAGGTATAGACTGAATATATTTACCCGAAATAGGCTTATAGCTCTTAGCTGCAGCCTTTAAAGCTTTATCTACAGATGGTTTAAATGAGAAAGATTCGCCACTGATATTCAAGCATTTACCATTAACAGTAATGGCTGCTGCTATGAGGATTTCTGAAGGATCTGTATCTTTAGGTGCTCCTAACACAAAAGGAGCTGTAAACTTAGACGGTAAGGCTTCTGTCTTAGCAACCATTGCTACTTTTGAATCTATTGAGTCAAGTTTGTCATACATTGGTGAACTTTTAATACCTTCATCCTCATCTTGGCTAAGGTATTTTACTATTTGCATTTGTATTTCACCTTGAGCTGCGCCTACGGCAGGTCCCATTACAAGCATTGCTTTGTTTGAAAAACCTACAACCCAGTTACCATGCAAGACAGTAAATTTATATCCTCTTTTCTTACTAACTTTAGTGCATATTCCTGATTTTGACATATTGTTGAACCAATCTTCCATATCACTTTCATCATCTACCTTAGCATCAAGACCAACTTGACCATCAGGAGAAATGAACATGTATAGTTTCTGAGACAAATCTATGCCACAATCAGATGGATCACTAACATGCAACAAGTCTTTTATTGCTTTTGATTTATTGCCACCTTTTAGATTCGCATACTTGGCCATTCCACCTAAATCGAAACTTATCAACGCTTTGCTCTCGCTAGGTATAGCATTCAAATAACCTGAACCTGAACATGATGTCAGAAACATCATTATGACTCCAACTAATATTATCGAATATTTTTTCATAGTATTTTATTTTTGAGCAAGTTGACACATAGCTACAGCCATCAAACCTGCAGTCTCTGTACGCAATCTACTTTTACCAAGACTTATAGACTTATATCCATGCTGCATAGCCAACTTAACCTCATCGATAGAAAAATCGCCTTCTGGACCAATAAGAACTGTAACACTGTCATTATCCTTTAAATCTATCGTTCTAAGTTCATCGAAAAGTTCTGTCTTTTCTATTTCTTCATAACAATGGGCAATAAACTTATAGCCCGATCTGTCTATAGCGATAAACTGCTTAAAAGTAATCATCTGCTCTACAGCCGGTTTCCAAGCCTTATGGCTCTGTTTTACAGCTGCAGTAACTATTTTATCTAATCTTACAGTTCTAAGGACTTTTCTCTCTGAAAACTTGCAATTTAAGAAATCAAATTCATCAATACCTATTTCAGTAGCCTTTTCAACTAGCCATTCCATTCTGTCCATCATCTTTGTTGGTGCAATAGCTAATTGTATACGACCCGCCCATTGTCTTTCCTGTGGTAATTTTTCTACCACATTATATAGACAACGCCTCGTGGCAGCTAATGTAACTTCAGCTCGATAGAAAGTACCTTTACCATCCATCAGCATCATTTCATCACCAGATTTTAATCTCAGTACTCTAAGTGCATGCATTGCTTCTTCTTCGGGTAGTTCCGATTGATTCGAAGCATCAGGTACAAAAAAGAATCTAACTTCTTTCATTATCATTATCTGTTTTAGCGGCATTCATATTACGTCTTCTTAATTCATCACGCAATAATGAGGCCATTTCATACTTTTCATCATTTACGGCCTTGTCCAATGCTTCTTTTAGCATGTCGGTATCTAAGGTATTGAGAGGTAATGCCAAATTATTGGCAGGCAATTCATAAGATACGCTCTGCTTAAGCATAAGATTCTCTTCTATATAAAGAGGAACATCACTCAATAATGTTAGCAGTACAGCATCCGAAATTCTTATGGGTACAGCATCCAAAGTTTTCTGATTGTAAAGTGTTGAAACATATTGCCCATTAACTACATCGTGTATTATTACTTCCATCAGTACATCCGTCTGATTTTTTATAACATTACACAGCACTTCTGGCAAAAGTTTTGACACGCCATCTAGTTTTCTTAATCTTAGTTCCAGCTGGTAAATCATGTTTTTGTCGCAAACGACAGTTATCTCGCGCTTTTCAACCATATCAGTAAGCACGATTATGCCGATTTTTTCGTTACCGGCTATCTCAGATAATCCTTTAAATTTAAGCCTTACCTTATTCATAATCTTATAAGGTGCAAAGATAGTGCAAACTGAGGGAAACACAAAATAAAATGGAGATTTTTATTTTTTTTAGCCGGCAATAAATCTTTTTCAAAGTCATTAATATTCACAATATATATAAGTGTTATACCAATAATAATCTGTAGAGAATCTTATGATAACAACATTTTCTGTTGTATCAAGCACTTGTCATGTGGTATTCAATATTTTTTAAAATAAAAATACCACTTTACCACCTATATACATAATCAATTTAATATCAATGGTATACAAAGTTGTAATATTAAAAATAATGCCACAAAATGTCACTCAAATACCACTCGAAAATCTACCTCTATTTTGTAAAGCATAGCTCTGGCATTGCAAAAGCATAGCTCTTATGTTGCAAAAGCATAGCTTTCGGTTAGTGAAAGCATAGCTTTTACGATAAAAACAGCCCTACTTTTTACCCTTTAGCATAGCTTTTAAACTTTTAACTGACTCTTGATACAATTTAATTGTTATATTTACTGATTTTCTATACAAATTATTAAAAGCTTTACTGAAATACTTTACACAATTATAAGACCTTTACCGATTTACTTTACACATAAAAATATCTGATAAAGTTGATGAGATAAAAAAGTGGTAGTTGAGTGGCAGTTAAGTGGTATTTGTATATACGCGAAACACTTATAAACAAAGGGGAAGTGGTATTGTGGTATTATTTTAATATTTCATTTCGCGTAATAATGGTATGCGTTTGCGGATTATAAGTACCCATCTCAACTTTGCAATTAACATTATTAGCCATAATTCGCAACATATGCTCATAACTATATCCATGAGTATCATAAACAACGCAAACATTACGGCGCTCTGCATATTCATCTACTACATCCCGATATCCATTGGGCGCAGAGATTTCATCACCAATTATAAATTTTGCATCCAAGCCCTTATTAAATGCTATTTGTTTACAAGATTCTAAAGAAGACTTTCGGCAGACAAAGACATACAGATCATCTAATTTATTATGTCTGAAATCAAAGAAGCCTAAAATTTTCTTGACCCTGTTAAACTGTATATTTAGCAATGCTATAAATGCCTTAAAAACTATAGCCGTTTTAATAGGTAAAGATATGAATAAAGAGAAACTGCGATAATGCTTTTTAAAAAATATCAGCATTGCTTCATAAAAAACATGTACATACCTGAATGACGATTTGCGTGTGCTCTCACCTTTGTAATGTAAGACAGACAATGGCAAATACCAGTTGTCATAACCACTTTTTAGCAAACGATATGAAATATCAATATCTTCACCATACATAAAATAATCTTCATCAAGCAAACCTACTTTATCAATAGCCGAATGCCGCAACAAAAAAAAGGCCCCACTTATAATCTGGATTTTTACAGGCTCTCCCCAACTTAAAAAACTCATATAGTATCTACCAAATTTTTTACTTTCTGGATATCTGTTGCATAGTCCGCACATTTTGTAGAAAGCTGTCATCGGTGTTGGTATTCCTCTTCTGGATTCCTTAGCCGGAGAACCATTTACTTTAAGCATTCTTACTCCTGCACCTCCAGCCTGAGGATGTGAATCCATAAAGTTTAAAGCCTTACGTATAACGTTTTCGCCGACAATAGTATCTGGATTTAATAGTAATATATAATCTCCTGTACATTGCTTAATTGCCAGATTGTTTGCCTTAGCAAACCCCATATTATGATTGCACGATATATACTTTATGCTATGAAAACGTTTTCTGATAAAAGGAATTGTTCCATCCTTAGAATGATTGTCTACAACAAAAACTTCAGACTCAATTCCGTCCAAAGATTTTAACAGACTATCCAGACACTGGCTAAGATATTCTTTTACATTATAACTTACTATAATAACAGAAATCTTCAAGAACTCTATTTCGTTGTTTCACTTATACATCTATCCATACTTGGATATATAAAAGGCATACATATAAGCAATATGATAGCCATATATCCAAAAGCCACATTCATAAACAGATAATACAAAATAGTATTAACTACAAGAGGCAGTCCAAAACAAGCAATCCTAAATGTACCCCAAAACAGCAATTTACCAGGCGCGCAAGCTTCATCCGAAGTAAGAGCTCTGGATATTTTTTTGAACTTAAAAAGGCGCAGAACTACAGGAATAGTAGCAATGGTAATAAGTTCCATAAAAGACACTAAAAGAAATTCAGCATTCTTTTCAGTCGCATAAACGCCATTATCTAATATATCATTCTCGAATAGTAACACTAATATAAAAACTACAGCTATAAAGCCGAAAAATTCAGTCATCAATATATTCTTGGTCTTTTTCATAATCAAATTATATTCTACCTTCAAACGGTGTTCTGTTCATTATAGATCGGCCCAGTGTAACCTCATCAGTATATTCCAGTTCATCACCTACAGAAATACCTCTAGCTATTATAGAAAGCTTTACATCAGCCTTTGCCAATTTACGGAATATATAGAAATTAGTAGTGTCCCCTTCCATTGTACTGCTCAGAGCAAGTATTACTTCCTTGACGTTGCCATCAGTAACACGGCTAACCAGCGAATCTATCTCAATATCTGAAGGACCAATACCATCCATTGGTGAAATGATTCCACCAAGCACATGATATAAGCCTTTATATTGTAGGGTATTCTCTATCGCCATCACATCTTGTATATTCTCTACAACGCATACTGTCTGCGAATCTCTACGTGGATCAGAACATATAGCACAAACATCCGTATCCGAAATATTATGGCATACTTTGCAATATTTTACTTCTTTCTTGAGCGTGCTTATCGAGTTTGCAAAACCTACTACATCATCTGTATCCTGTCTTAACAGATGCAAAACAAGCCTTAAGGCCGTTTTCCGACCTATTCCCGGTAGTTTCGAAAATTCGGTTACAGCCTTTTCAAGTAGCAGTGAAGGGTATTGTTGGTTCATAATTGCATTTAAAAGTGCAAATATACTTATTTTCGAATTAAAATTGCTATTTTTGCAAACAAAAATAAAAGACTATGGATATAAATAAATCTGAATTTTCAATAAGTAGCGCTACTCTGCAGCAATGTCCTAACGATACAAAACCTGAATATGCCTTTATCGGACGCTCTAATGTAGGCAAATCCAGCCTAATAAATATGCTCACAAACCATAAGGGATTGGCAAAGACGTCTGCTACGCCAGGAAAGACTCTATTAATTAATCATTTTATAATCAACAATGAATGGTATCTTGTAGACCTTCCTGGATATGGTTACGCCAAACGTTCTAAGACTATGCAACAGAAATTGGAACGTCTTATTAATGCGTATATCCTTAATCGTGAACAACTGGTTAATGTATTTGCTCTTATTGACGTGCGACTTGAACCTCAGAAGAAAGACCTTGAATTCATTGAATGGCTCGGGGAGAGTAGCATACCTTTCAGTATAATATTTACAAAAGCAGACAAACTTGGAGCTGTAAAAGCTAAACAGAATGTTGGCAGTTACATGGAAAAATTGAAAGAGACTTGGGAAGAGCTCCCTCCATATTTTCTGACAAGTTCTGAAAAAAGGACTGGTCGTGAAGAAGTCCTTGACTATATTGAAAAAATAAATAAGGAGCTGAAAAAATAATGACGCCATACTTAGATGTTCAGAATCTCACAAAATCATTTGGAGATTTGTTACTGTTCGACAATATCAATTTCAGTATTGCCGAAGGACAGCGTGTAGGTCTAATTGCACAAAACGGGACAGGCAAATCTACCCTATTATCAATTCTAACTGATAGGGAAAGCTATGACAATGGTGAGATAATTTATAAACGTGATCTCAAAGTTGGATACTTAGAACAGTCACCAAAATTTGATCCTGAAGAATCTGTGTTAGATGCATGCTTCAACCACAAAGGTGAAGAAGATAAAGTATTGAAAGCGAAGCAGATACTCACACAACTTAAAATAAAAGATTTAAATCAACCAATGGGTCAGCTCAGTGGTGGTCAACAAAAGCGTGTTGCCCTTGCAAATGTATTGATTACCGAGCCTGATTTTATAATATTGGACGAGCCTACCAATCATCTTGACTTGGAAATGATAGAATGGCTTGAAGGGTATCTGGCGCGAGGAAATAAGACTCTGCTAATGGTAACTCATGACCGTTTCTTTTTGGACCGTGTTTGCAGTATTATCATGGAACTTGACAATCAGACAATTTATACTTACAAAGGCAACTATTCTTATTATCTGGAAAAGAGGCAGGAACGCATTGATGCTACACGTGCAGAAATACAACATGCTAACAATATATATAGAAGAGAATTAGAATGGATGAGGCGTATGCCACAAGCTAGAGCTCATAAATCAAAATCACGCGAAGATGCATTTTATGACTTGGAAAAGGTTGCAAAACAACGGATTGAAGACCGACAGATAAGATTAAAATCAAAGAGCGTATACATTGGCAGCAAAATATTTGAATGTCAATATATATCAAAAGCATGGGGACCTGACAAAGTTATATTAAATGATTTTTATTATAATTTTGCCAGATACGAAAAGATGGGAGTTGTCGGCAATAATGGTACTGGCAAATCAACTTTCATAAAGATGCTTCTTGGACTTGAACAGCCTGACAGCGGGCAAATTGCTATAGGAGATACTGTAAAGTTCGGATATTTTTCACAAGATGGTCTCAAGTTTGACGAACAGCAAAAGGTCATTGATGTAATTACAAACATTGCAGAATATATTGACACCGGTGATGGGAAACACCTATCAGCATCACAGTTCTTGCAGTTCTTTTTATTTACACCAGAACAACAGTATAATTATGTATACAAATTAAGTGGTGGAGAAAAAAGGAAGCTTTATCTATGTACGGTACTAATGAAGAATCCTAACTTTCTGATACTTGATGAACCTACAAATGATCTAGATATTGTTACACTTCAAATACTAGAGGAATATCTAGCAGATTTTGCTGGATGTGTAATAGTAGTGAGCCATGACAGATATTTCATGGATAAAATAGTAGACCACCTACTTGTATTCAAGGGTGACGGTGTGGTTAAGGATTTTCCGGGGAACTATACTCAATACAGGATTTGGGACAGTATACAAAGTGACAACAATATTGAGATTGAAAAAGAAAAGGAACCAAAGAAGAAAGATTATCACAACGACACTAAGCGCAAAATGACTTATAAAGAGAAACAGGAATTTTCCTCTCTTGAAAAAGAAATAGAAGCATTAGAAAACGAACAAAAAGATATAGAAGAACAACTCTGCAGCGGTTCCTTGTCTATTGAAGAACTTACAGAAAAAAGTAAGCGCTTACCAATTATCAAAGATGAACTTGATGAAAAAGGTATGCGCTGGCTTGAATTATCAGAAATAGAAAATTGACATATAAATTCTTTTCGAGTTACTATCCATTCTTCATCTGTCGTAAGAGTTCTTTCTGATGTTCAGTGAGATTGGTTGGTAACTTGACATTATATGTTATGATAAGGTCTCCGATGGTGTTGTCACCTCTGTCATAACCTTTACCACGTAAACGTACCTTGGTGCCGTTCTGCGTTTCAGGTTTAACTTTCAGTTTGAGTTTTGTACCATTTCCCATCTGTATTATAATTTCTCCACCAAGCAAAGCTGTATATAGATCAATATTTACTGTTGCATTCATCTCACCTGTATTACTGCGACCATATTCGTTACCAAAACCACTATTGAAAGAACTTCTGCGTGAACCAGTAGGTCTGTGCCTTCCGTTACCACCAAACAGTTGTTCGAAGAAGCTACTAAAGCCACCTCCACCGCTTCCAAACCCAGAAAAATCAAACCCTTCAAACGGAGATCCACCTTGCGAGTTCCACTGACTTGAGCTACCCCCACTACCACCTGCACCACTGAATGCATCAGCATTACGCCACTGCTCACCGTACTGGTCATATTTTTTACGTTTGTCAGGGTCACCTATTACATCAAAGGCCTCATTGAGAGCTTGAAATTTTGCTTTAGCCTTAGGATCATCCGGATGCAAATCAGGATGAAACTGCTTAGTTCTCTTCAAATATGCCTTGCGGACATCCTTCTGCGGAATGGTCTTATCGACTCCCAAAATTTTGTAATAATCTATGAATGCCATAATATTATCTCCTAGTTTTTTTTAATAAAATAGCAGCAAATTGTATGCCGATTCTAAATTAAATTTATATCTTTGCATAAAATATTATAAATTATGAAGAAATTATTGACAGTGTGCTTATGCGTACTCTGTTTTAATATTAGCGGAATGACAAAAACAAGAACTGTAAATATAAGAGTTATTGAAACCAGTGATGTACATGGTAGTTTCTTTCCGTACGATTTTATTTCACGCAAGCCAAAGTCTGGCTCTATGGCAAGGGTTAGTACATATGTAAATAACTTAAGAAAAGTATACGGTAAGAACTTATTATTACTGGATAATGGAGATATACTTCAGGGACAACCTACATGTTACTATTGTAACTATGTCAAGCCAAATATCCCAAATGTTGCTGCTGAAGTTATTAACTACATGAAGTATGACGCTGAAACTATCGGCAACCATGATATCGAGACAGGACATTCTGTATATGACAAATGGATAAAAGAAGTAAAGTGCCCAATGCTTGGTGCAAACATAATAAACACAAAGACAGGGAATCCATATTTATCTCCGTATACTATATTTAATAGAGATGGCGTTAAAATTGCTGTTTTAGGAATGATAACACCTGCCATTCCAAACTGGCTTAACGAGAGTCTATGGAGTGGTATGAGATTTGAAGAAATGGTTTCGTGCGCAAAATACTGGGTTAACTATCTTAAAGTTAACGAAAAGCCTGACGTTATAATCGGTCTATTCCATTCAGGTAAAGATGGTGGAATACACACAGACAAATACGATGAAGATGCTTCTATTGAAGTAGCAAAAAAGGTTAGTGGTTTTGACCTAATTTTATATGGGCATGATCATGCAAGACACTCTAATATTGTAAAAGGCCCAGAAGGTAAAGACGTTTTATGTCTTGATCCATCATGCAATGCTTATCTGGTAAGTGATGCCCAAATAAGTGTTTCATTCGATAATAACAAGATTGTAGAAAAGAAAGTAACTGGTGATGTAAAAAGTATTGAAAATATACCTGTAGACAATGAGATGGTAAAAAATTTCCAGTCATCTATAGACAGCGTTAACGCATTTGTAAACAGAAGAATCGGAACATTTAAAAATGCTATTTACACTAGAGACTGCTATTTTGGCAGTGCAGCTTTTACAGATTATATTCATGATCTACAATTGAGAATTTCTGGTGCAGAGATTTCATTTAATGCACCTCTTTCATTTGATACATGCATAAAAGCCGGACCTATATACGTAAGTGATATGTTCAATCTATATAAGTACGAGAACCAAATCTATGTACTTAAAATGACAGGAGAAGAAATTCGCAAACATTTGGAAATGAGTTACGATTTATGGGTTAACACTATGAAATCTCCTGACGATCATATCATAGCTATGAGCGAAGCAACGAAAGATGATAAACAGAGATTTGGATTTAAGAACCTGGCTTTCAACTTTGATAGTGCAGCTGGAATAGATTACGAAGTAGATGTTACTAAACCTGATGGACAAAAAGTACATATACTAAAGATGAGCAACGGTCAGCCATTTGATGAACATAGATGGTACAAAGTAGTTATGAATAGCTATAGAGGAAACGGAGGTGGAGAACTGCTGACAAAAGGTGCAGGTATACCTCATGATTCTCTTAAGAGCAGGATAATATACGAGAGCGAAAAAGATCAGAGATATTACATGATGAAAGAGATTGAATACTCTAAAAACATACTAGATCCTAAAGCTCACAATAACTGGCGTTTTGTGCCGGAAGCATGGACAAAACCTGCAATAAAGAGAGATTATGAACTTATTTTTAAATAAAAGGTAATGAAAAAGTTTTGGTTCGTATTTTGCAAGAGCGATATTATGCTCGAGAAAATCGGCAACGGAGAATATACTATACCGTATCAGGAAGAACCTCCTACAGAGGTAAAAGAGTGGACAACAATACATAATATAACTCCTTTTGATGATTCTGAGGTAAAAACATATATGATAGATTCACCAATAATAGAGAATGAACGCTATATTATGTCTGGACTTAGAGCGTCATTTCACATGATTCCAAGACATTTATACCTTAAAGCAGGTAAATGTCAAGAAATTCTTTATTGGGATATGAATACAAAATTCTGCGGAGTTTGCGGTGGACCTATGAAGATGCATACAGATATCTCTAAACGATGCGAAAACTGTGGAAAAGAAGTTTGGCCACAACTGGCAACAGCCGTAATTGTACTTATAAATAAGGGTGATGACATATTGCTTGTACATGCCAAGAATTTCCGTGGTGACTATTATGGTCTTGTAGCGGGATTCGTTGAGACAGGCGAGACATTAGAGCAGGCTGTAGAAAGAGAAGTGATGGAAGAGACTGGAATAAGAATTAAGAACTTACATTACTACAGTAGTCAACCGTGGCCATATCCAAGTGGACTAATGTGTGGTTTCTATGCTGAATATGAAAGTGGAGAAATTAAATTGCAACGTTCTGAATTAGAAGATGGAGGATGGTATCATAAAGATAACCTGCCTGATATACCTGATAAACTATCTATAGCTAGAAGACTCATAGATAATTGGCTTGAAACATCCAAATAAAGCAAACAAAATAGAGGCATATTAATATGCCTCTATTTTGTTATAAAAGAATTATCCCCCGATATCACATCGGAGGATAATAACAACACAAACACAAAATAAAACACAGTCAGGACTTACCTGACCGAGTTTATATCTTTTATTGAAGGCCTTCTTTACGAAGCTTCTGCTGCCATTTCCAGGCAGATTTCAATGTATCTTCTAGACTAGTCTCAGCTTTCCAACCAAGAACTTTATTTGCTTTATCAGGATTAGCCCATACCTTCTCTATATCACCGGCACGACGTGGAGCATAAGCCCAATTCAATTTTACGCCTGTAGCCTTTTGGAAAGTCTCTATCAGTTCAAGTGTGCTGACACCTTTTCCTGTACCAATATTGAATACTTCTAGTTTATCACTATCTGTATCGAGTACACGCTGCATAGCCTTGACATGCGCCTTAGCAAGATCTACTACATAGATATAATCACGTATACATGTTCCATCAGGAGTATCATAATCATTTCCAAATATCTTTAATTGCTCACGGATACCCATTGCGGTCTGAGTAACATATGGTATCAAGTTCATTGGAACGCCATTAGGCATTTCACCTATTATAGCTGATGGATGAGATCCAATAGGATTAAAGTAACGTAACAGGATAGCCTTTATTGGAGCGCCACTGTTAATGTCATCAGTTATTATTTCCTCATTAACCTGTTTTGTATTACCATAAGGACTTTCAGCTTTCTTTATAGGAGCACTTTCTGTTACAGGTAAATTTTCAGGATCAGGTTGTCCATATACAGTACAACTTGATGAAAAAATTATACCCTTTACATTATGCTTAGGCATAAGGTCTAGTAAATTAAGAAGACTTGTAAAGTTGTTTCTATAATAAAGCAATGGTTTCTCAACGCTCTCTCCTACTGCTTTACTGGCTGCAAAATGTATAATACCTTGTATATCTGGATATTTGGTAAATACACCATCCATTGCCTTTAAATCACAGCAGTCTACATGTTCGAAAGCAGGACGAACTCCTGAAATTTTTTCTATACCGTCAATAACATCAGATTTCGAGTTAGAAAGATTGTCAACTATGACCACCTTATAACCTGCATTCTGCAACTCGACAGTTGTATGGGAACCTATAAACCCAGTACCACCTGTAACCAAAATTGTCTGTTTCATAACTACATAATTTTTTATATAAATAATTTATTATTTCAACCCAAATAGAGCATGAAGACCTCCATCAACTCCGCTAAATCCCATAAATGCCAAGGATAAAAGTCCTGCTGTAACAAGCACAATACTCATACCTTGCATTCCCTTAGGTATATTAACCATTGATAATTGCTCTCTTATTCCTGCAAAAACAGTAAGGGCCAACGCAAAACCTATAGCTGTAGAAAATGCATAAACCACACTCTGTAATAGAGAGTAATCTTTTTGTATAACAAGAATAGCAACACCAAGTACACAACAGTTTGTCGTAATCAAAGGTAAATAAATTCCTAACGCTTGATACAATGCAGGAGATGTTTTCTTAAGAATGATCTCTACCATCTGCACTAAAGCCGCTATAACAAGTATGAAAGCCAGAGTTTGTAAATATTGAAGATTAAACGGATTAAGAACTAACTTCTGCAATAAATAGGTAACTATAGTTGACAAAGTAAGTACAAAAGCTACAGCTGCTCCCATTCCAAGTGATGTCTCTATTTTTTTGGAAACCCCTAGAAATGGACAGATGCCAAGGAACTGTGACAATACTATATTGTTGACAAATACTGCGGTTATAAATATAAGTAAGTACTCCATACTTTTATGCTCTTTTTATTTTATTTACTATAGCAATCAAGAATCCCAAAGTGATAAAAGCTCCCGGAGGCAATACAAACAGTAATATATTGTAAGTCTCAGGATAAATATTAAAGCCAAATATAGAACCTGCGCCAAGTAATTCGCGTACAGAACCTAATATTGTAAGCGCGATAGTAAATCCCAATCCTATTCCCAAGCCATCAATTAAACTCTCAATCGGTCCATTTTTACATGCAAAAGCTTCAGCACGACCTAAAATAATACAGTTTACTACAATTAAAGGTATATAAATGCCCAATGCCTTATTTATGGATGGAACATAAGCTTGCATCATCAGCTGTAAAATTGTTACAAAGGCAGCGATAACAACTACGAATACCGGTATTCTGACCATATCCGGTGTTAATTTTTTGATGCTGGATATAGCAACATTTGAGCATATCAATACAAACATCGTAGCAAGTCCCATAGACAATCCATTTATTGCTGATGTAGTAGTAGCCAATGTAGGGCACATACCAAGAAGAAGAACAAATGTAGGGTTCTCCTTAATCAATCCATTAAAAAATATTTTAAGATAATTCATTAATAATCCTTTCTAATTATAATGTTCTTGTTTAGACGCACCTGTATCTGCATCAGTACCACCCTTATATGCCTGATAAGCTTGATTTACAGCTTTGAGAAAGGCTCTTGATGTAATAGTTGAAGCTGTAATAGCATCAACATCACCACCATCTTTACTTACTGTCATATTATTCTTAACGGGATTCATACCTATTATATTGCCTTTTCCTCCTTTCTGAAACCAAAAAGATGCTTTTTGCCCAAGACCAGGAGTCTCAGAAGATCGCAATATCGTATAACCCAAGACATCACCATGTGAATCAAATCCTACAAGTATGTTAAGGTCTCCACCAAAACCTTGTGCTGTACTTTCTACCGCAGCACCAATTTTAGTTCCTCTATTGTTAGAGACATTATGTATAACAAATGTAGCAGTTTTACCTTCAAATGCCTTCTTAATAGTATCATTAGAAACTACATTAAGTTCTTTATTGCCCATAACAACCTTTATACCATCAGAAAGTGTTTTATCAGCCTGTGTCTTTATTGGTGCTTGAGTTACATGATTAACATAAGCAAGTAAACCACCTGTGATAAATGATACTAACACAAGTACAAGCACCATGTTTGTGAGTGATGATTCTAATTTTTTCATTTCGAAATCTCCCCAAAACGTTTTGGTTTAATATAAGTGTTTATTAATGGCGTAAAGGCATTCATTATCAAAATAGCAAACGACATTCCTTCAGGATAAGCACCCCAGTTACGTATGATAATGGTAAGAAGACCTATAAAAACTCCATAAACCAACTGTCCATTATGTGACATCGGTGATGTGACATAATCTGTGGCCATAAATATAGCGCCTAGCATTAATCCACCGCTTAATACTTCTGATAAAGGATTGGCATAGATAGGATTAGCCATATGCATCAAACCGCTAAAAATGAATACTGTAGCTATAATACTTATAGGAATGTGCCATGTTATAACTTTACGGAAAAGCATATATACAAGTCCCGCAATTAAGGCTAATGTACACACTTCGCCAATTGTGCCTGCTCCACCATTAATATTATTACCCAGTAGTAAATGTAGAGAATCTGGCAACTGTCCGAGAACAGATGAATCGCCTGATTTTATAGCATGCTTCATTATGCTCAAAGGTGTAGCTCCTGTAATAGCATCAGCATATTTCAAAAGCTGGCCAGAAACAGGCCAAGACGTCATCTGAGCAGGAAAAGATATAAGCAAGAAACAACGTCCTACTAAAGCCGGATTAAACGGATTATTACCAAGGCCGCCAAATGTCATCTTCGCAATACCAATAGAAACCAAAGCACCAATTATTATTATCCATATTGGTAAATTACTAGGGAGGTTCATACCAAGCAAAAGACCTGTTACAACAGCAGACCCATCATGTATTGTATTATGTTCTCTTCTCAATATGTATTTTGTTATTGACCATTCAAAAAATATACAAGACAGAACACTTACTGATAGTACTATGACAGATCCTATTCCAAAATAAAAAAAGGACACAAGCATAGCAGGCAATAGTGCAATAATAACGCTGTACATATTACGTTCTACACTGTCATTGCCATGTACATGAGGTGATAATGATATTATTAATTTATTTGCCATCATTAGTTTCTTTTTTATTTACTGCAATACGTGCTTTTATAATGCCCATTACTGTTGATTTGCCTAGACGTATATTGTCTAGTAACGGACGATGAGCAGGACATGTATATTGACAAGAGCCACACTCAATACATGAAATTATATCTTCCTTTTCTGATTTGTCCCAATTACGCATAGCCGACAATGTAGCAATAAGAAATGGTTCAAGTCCCATTGGACATGCACTAACACACTTAGCGCAGCGAATACAAGGTTGTGGATCTTTTCTACGCGCTTCTGCATCAGAGAGTATTGTTACTGCATTGGTACCCTTACATATAGGAACCTCAGTTGTAGTAAGCGATTTGCCCATCATTGGTCCACCAGCTAAAATCTTATTACTCCCATCTGGCAAGCCGCCACACGCTTCTATTAGATCGCTCACTGGCGTTCCTATTCTAACTTTAAAATTACATGGTCCTGACAGTTTTTTGCCTGTTACAGTAGTATATCTTTCAATAAGTGGTTTATGCTTCATAACAGCCTCGTAAACGGCAAACGCCGTACCTACATTCTGAACTATAGCGCCAACATTAACCGGTATTGCAGGAGGTGCTGGTACCCGTCTTCCTAGTATAGCATCTACCAATTGCTTTTCTCCACCCTGAGGATACTTCTGTTTAAGAGCAACTACTGATATATTCGGATAATCTAAATGACATTTGTCAGAAAGCAATTTAATAGCTTCTGGTTTATTGTCTTCTATGCCAATAAATCCAAGTTTTACATTTGTTGCTTTCATTAGTAATTCAATACCAACAAGTATTTCATCTGGATGTTCCATCATCAAACGATAATCTGATGTAATATAAGGCTCACATTCTACACCATTTATTATAACATATTCTGCAGTATTACCTGATGGAGGAGTTAACTTTATATAAGTGGGGAAACCTGCACCTCCCATACCTGTGATACCTGCATCTTTGATCCTTTTTATAATTTCTTCGGATGTAAATTCCGAATGTTCAGAAAGCTTTTCCAACTTATCAGAACGATCAATTGAATCTATCCATTCATCACCGTCTACTTTAATTATGATAGCTGGCTTACGATAACCGGTAGCATCAAATACTGAATCAATTTTAAGTACTGTTCCTGATACAGACGATAATATAGGAGCCGATACAAAACCTCCAGACGCAGCTATCATCTGTCCAACTTTAACATGGTCACCTTTATTAACAACCGGTTTAGCTGGTGTACCTATATGCTGGGACAATGGAAAAATTGCTTTTTTGGGCAATTCTGCAACTTTTGTCTGAACATCGGAAGTCAATTTATTTTCAACAGGATGTATACCACCTATTCTAAACGATTTCAATTTCATAGTCATAACTTTTGTGCAACGATTTGTTTAACTTGTGACTCCATTTTTTTATCTTTTGCAACTGGAAAATTAACTGTCAAAATAGCATTTGTTGGACACACCCTTTCACACTTGCGACACAAACGACAAATTTCATAATCTATGTAGCTAAGATTTTCTTTTATGGAAATTGCTCCAAATGGACATACTTCTTCACATTTACCACAGCCAATACAAGCTACCTTGCATGACTTAAGTGCATGCGGTCCTTTTTCAGAATTAACACAGCTGACAAATACCCTTCTTCCTTTAGGGCCCTTTTTACGTAATTCTATAATATCTCTTGGGCAGGCTGTAACGCAAGCGCCACATGACGTACACTTATTTTCGTCAACTTGAGGCAACTTTGTTTTCTCGTTAATATGTATAGCATTGAATTGACAAGCACTAACACAGTCACCACACCCTAAACAACCATAACCACAATTTGTTTCGCCTGTACCACAAATATTTATAGCAGAACATGTCAACATTCCAGAATACTCATTTGTTTTCGGCCGGTAACTACAAGCACCATTACACCTTACAACCGCAATTTTTGGTTCAGTTTGTGCGTATGAAAGGTTTAGAGTATTAGCTATATACGTCATAACCTTAAAACCACCAACTGGACAAGTTAGTCCTTTAATAGATCCCTTGTCGGCAGCTTTCACAAAAGCATCAGCCATACCAGAGCATCCGGGAAAGCCACATCCACCACAGTTAGCCTGAGGTAATAATGCTGCGACCTCACTAATGCGTGGATCTTCATGTACAGCGAATTTTTTTGAGCATAAATATAGTATCAACGCAGATACTAAAGCTATCAAACACAAAACAATCACTGCAATTAAAATAAAATTCATAATTTGTTTGTTTTAGTATTTCATCTCTCTATTTCAAAAGACAGTTTTTCGCGTATTCTTCCTCTATTATAATACAAAACCACATAATAAGGTACAAGCACAAACAGACTTGCAATGGCAGAAAGTAATTCATCTGAAGTAGTACTAGCAACAATAAATAATGTTACTACCATTATTATAAAAGGAATAATAAATGCAAGCAATATAGCATTAAACTCTATTTTTGTAGATGCCGTAACAATAACAGTTTCGTCTATTCTATAATCTTTTATATTATTCAAATTATATATATTAACGATTTTTTCCTTCATATCAGAAGCATTACAATGACTAGCTACGGAACATTCCGAGCACGCATAATTTTCAATTATACGTACACGAATAAAGTCTTTTCCAATAGATTCAATTATACCTGAATGTTTTATTTTGCGATTCATGTTGTAATATCTAAACAAGAACCCTGGATTTTGCTATCTAGAGGTTACAATTGCAAAGATACTATTTTATTTATAAACAACAAATAAATAAAAGAGATTTTTTATTTTTTCAATAAATCTGCAAGGAAATCATTCAAATCTTTATCTAATCCTTCCATCAAGTCAGGCTCATCTATAATGACTGTATCATCGTCACATAAACGTAACTCTGCGATATTATTTTTATCATCATCTTCAAGAACAAAACTGTAGGGTTTGAATATGCTCATGTTATCAACAATATCCTTAACAGATTCTAAATGTCTACGAAATACAGTCGTTATTTGTTGATAAAAATCATCATCTTTATTTTCAATCCATTGTTCAACAATACAACGGGTTATTTCATCATCATCATCATCAAAAGCCATTACCTCACCTGTATCTTGATAAACACGAATATGGATATCAGTCATACTAGTAGCTTCTTCATTTTGAGGAAACTTTGTCGCTACCTTTCGTGTAAAACGTTCAAGTTGCTGGAGAGTTTGTTCAGTTGGTTTCATAGATAATTTTTTTATTCAGAGCAAAATTACAAAAAAGATTTGATAATAGAAATAAATAGGCAATATTTTTACAACTTTATTTTCTTTTTGGCCACTTTGCTTTCATTACTCATCCTATCAAGAGCAGTAACTACATAATTATATTTGCCAGACTCAGTCAGTTTAAAGAATGTATCTGTTGTTATTCCAACTATTTTCTGAGCGTTTTCTATATCTATTTTTTCGCCATTATTGAATCTATAAACTACATATTTTACAGCTTCATCTTTCCATCCCACACCTTTTGGAGCTGTCCAAAACAATACATTATCTCCTTCTATTTGGACCATTTTCAACCTACGTGGTTTCTTTGGCGCTTTATGGTCTATAAAAGGCATCAACGGTTGCAATGCAGGAGCTTTCCAATAAACGTTTCTCAGAACCTGTCCATAATTCCCCACATTGTCAACAACAGCCTTTGCGTACCAAAGGCAAGTACCATCTACATTAGGTAACTGCTGATGAAGTAAATATTTTGCAGGCATTTGATTACTATTCGGATTTGAAGGATCTGCAAATTTCACAGTGCGCTCTACATCCTCACCTATGTATAGAGGTCGTTTTGAAGCATACTTATTCCACCATGTAATAAGGGTTGTATAATCTGCAACCTTATTGCCAATTTCCCAATATACCTGTGGAACCAAATAGTCTACCCAACCGTTATTCACCCACAACAATACATCTGCATACAAATCATCATAATTCTGTAAACCATTTGTATTGCTACCAATACCAGGGGCACTATTTGCATTACGATATATTCCAAAAGGTGAAACGCCAAATTTGACATAAGGTTTTATCGATTTTATTGAGTCATGCAACTGTTTGATAAAAACATTCACATTATCTCGTCTCCAATCACCTTTATCTTTAATTCCATTATTGTATTTTGCATACTCACTATCGTCTGAAATAACTTGTCCTGCAGCAGGATAAGGATAGAAATAATCGTCAATATGCAAGCCATCTACATCATAACGCCTTACAATATCATCAGCTATTTTACATATATACTCACGGTTTTGAGGATTCCCCGGATTAAGTATTAATTGGCCATCGTACGAAAACACCAATTCAGGATGCTTAATTGCTATATGATTATATGCCAGACTGGTTGTATTCTTAGTCTTTGCACGGTACGGATTTATCCATGCATGAAGTTCCATTCCTCTTTTATGACATTGTTCAATCATCCACTGAAGAGGATCCCAATATGGATTTGGTGCTTTTCCTTGAAATCCTGTTAATAAACGGCTCCAAGGTTCATAAGGACTTTCGTATAGAGCATCACATTCTGCCCTTACCTGAAATAATATAGTATTAACACCATCTTTTTTAAGTTCATCTAACTGATAAGAAAGAGTACGCTGCATATCATCACGCTGCATACCCTGAAATTGTCCATTAACACATTGAATCCATGCTCCTCTAAATTCTCTTTTTGAAGCAGCACGTAATCCACTAAAAATCATTAAAGCAAAAATAAACAACAATAATTTTCTCATAATACTATTTAATTTTTGGCATCAGCCACGATATCTAAGTATTCCATTACTATCTCTCTCCAAAACGATTGTACCTCCAAGCCATTCCGTCATAGGTAATTCTTCTTTAAAACAATAATAGTTAACCACCCTGTCATCAATAAGCTCAACTACACACTGCCTCATTAGCGAATTATCGACTAACACTTCGTTTGCGGCTATTCTGCGGAAATGTTCCTTGGTCATTATTATTTATTTTTTGAGGCCCTTGAGGAGATTCTGAGTTTGGCACACTTTGATTTATTGGCACACCAGACTGTCCTGGTTGAGGCATTCCGGGCTGTCTTGATTGCGGCATTCCTGACTGTCCATTCTGTTGCATTTGTGGACCACTAGCTGCAGGCATCTTTCCATTTTGATGAAATCTCATCAGCATAATATTACTTAGACACATCATCTTTAGAGTGGTCTTTGAATCTCCACACTTAGACAAATAAACAAATCCTCTTATATCCTTAATTTTATGATTAGGGAAAGAAGGAATCATTATCGTATAATGAGATGGAGAAGACATATGTATATTCTGGGTAGCAATGCTATCATTATCATATCTAACAGCAAGGAGAGCAACAGCATCCCTTGAACCATCTTCCATTATAAATTGAACATCCATAGAAAACTCAAAAGCATCTCCTGCATGATATGAAGAATCTGCCTTTATATAAAAAGGCATTTTATTAAACGGGGCAGATGTCAACAAAAATTCAGAATTATTTCCTTTCCAGATAAGAGTTGTATCACTGTTTGCTGAAAGATTTGCATATTTTCCACTTGCCCCTCCATTAGCAGTAGTTCCAGCTTCATTCTGAAGACGTTTATTAATATTATCATAAATATGGTACAAACGCTCAGTATGCCTTTGGTAATATACCATAGAAGAATCAAAATCAGCTTGAGTTACTTTGTGCTTTTTCAAAACTGCATCAAAATAAAGTCGCCTGTTATAATCAGACTTGCTTGGAGCATCCTGATCTGCAACTGCCTGAGCTAAATGATAGTCATACAATAAATCTTCCATCTTATTAGGTTGTATTATATCACTTGGCACTTTGGGCTTACATGAAACCAAAAGAGTAAGAACAAAAACAAGCAAAGCAAATCCTAATATTCTTCTCATTATTTTTCCTCTTTATCCGTATGTCTATCCGATTTATTTTTATTAAATGAAAACTGAAGACCACTTAGTTCTTTCCTATATAACAGAAGTAGGAAAACTACTCCAACAGAAATTGTTGCATCCGCAAAATTAAAAATAGGACTAAAGAATATAAACTCATGTCCACCAACTAAAGGCATCCATGTAGGCCATGTAGTCTGTATTATAGGAAAATAAAACATATCCACGACCTTTCCCATCAAGAATGATGAATATCCTGTACCAAAAGGAACAAAATATGATGCATAAAATTCAGAAGAACCATTAAAAATCAATCCATAGAATAAAGAATCGAATATATTGCCTGCTGCTCCTGCTAAAATCATAGATAAGCAAACAATATACCCAAGTTTTGCCTTTTTCTTTATCTCAATGGAAATATAATATCCAATAGCTAAAACCGCCACGACCCTGAAAAGTGATAAAAATATTTTACTAAACAATTGTATACCATAAGCCATACCATTGTTTTCTATAAAATATATATAAAACCAATCTGTTACATGAATACTTTCATGCAAACACATATGCGTTTTGACCCAGATTTTTATCATCTGATCAATAACCAATACCACTAGAACTACCAGCAGCGATATTTTACCATCAGAAAGAAACCTATTTCCTTTTTTCATTATCAATGATGCGGAAGATTTTTAGATTCCACACTAAGTGTTGCATGAGGGACAGCCCTTAAACGCTCTTTAGGAATCAACTTTCCTGTAATACGGTCTATTCCATAAGTTTTATTCTGTATACGAACTAAAGCGGCTTCAAGTCCTTTTATAAACTTCTGCTGCCTGCTTGCCAGCTGTACCATTTCTTCTTTACTTTGTGTGGCACTACCCTCTTCTAATATTTTATATGTAGGAGATGTATCATCTACATCATTTCCATCCTGATTCATTAGGACCTTCATCATTTGTTCATAGTCTCTCCGTGCCAAAGCTAATTTTTCATCGATGATCTGCTTGAATTCTTCAAGTTCTTCATCACTATAACGTGTTTTTTCTGCCATAATAATTAAGATTTAGATATATTTATTTTCAGTTTAAATTCATCAAATTCAACTTCTGCACCATCATTAGCTGCAATTACAAGATTGTCAGCCAATACTTGTCCTTTTATATATTCACCATAACTGCATATGGCAGCATCTGATTTATCATTTGGTGCAACTGTTACATTTATACGGTCTATTATTTCAAGTCCTTTTTCTTTACGGATGTTTTGAATTCTGTTTATAAGTTCTCTGGCCATACCCTCTTTCCGTAGTTCATCGTTGAGTTCTACTTCAAGTGCAACTGTTAAGTTACCCTCGTTTGCTACTAACCATCCAGGGATATCTTCGCTTATTATATCAACATCAGCAGACTGAACAGAAACTTTCTGACCTTCAATATCAATATCAATATTACCAGTATTTTCAAGTTCAACAATTTGTTCCTGTGTAAGTTCACTCATTGCTGCTGCTACAGCTTTCATTATCTTACCAAACTTTTTGCCCATCGTTCGGAAGTTGCACTTAACCTTCTTTACGAGTACACCTTGACCCTCAACAAACTTCAGTTCCTTTACATTAACCTCATTCATTATAAGGTCTTTCACGGCCTCTATATGTTTCTTTTGCTCTTCATCAGTAGCAGGCACAATAATGCACTGTAACGGTTGTCTTACTTTTATATTAACCTTACGACGCAAGGCCAATACCATAGACGTAATATTCTGTGCAATTTCCATTCTTGCTTCAAGATCTTTATCTATAAATCTATCATCAGCAATAGGGAACTTTGTTAGATGAACAGAACATACATGATCTCTTCCTGTTACCTTGGTCAAATCCATATACAACTGGTCACTATAGAATGGAGAGAAAGGAGCTAGCAACTTTGATACTGTTTCAAGACATACATATAATGTCTGATAAGCGCTCAACTTATCCTTACTCATCTCTTTACCCCAGAAACGTTTACGATTAAGGCGAACGTACCAGTTACTCAAATCATCATTTACAAAATTATCAATGTACCTTCCTGCTCGTGTCGGCTCATAATCATCCAATGCCTCAGTTACATCTTTTATCAACGAATGCAATTCCGAAAGTATCCATCTATCTATTTCAGGACGCTCTGATATTGCGACATCTTGCTGAGAATAGTCAAAGTTGTCAACATTAGCATAAAGGCTAAAGAAAGAATACGTGTTATATAATGTTCCAAAGAACTTTCTACGGACCTCATCTACGCCATTTTCATCAAACTTCAAATTATCCCATGGTTGTGAATTTGTAAGCATATAGAATCTGACAGCATCTGTACCGAATTTTTCCAACTCATCAAATGGATTAACTGCATTTCCTAAACGTTTACTCATTTTATTGCCCTTTGCATCCAATACTAATCCACTTGATATCACATTTTTGAATGCAACACTATCAAATATCATTGTAGAAATAGCATGCAATGTAAAGAACCATCCACGGGTTTGGTCTACACCCTCATTGATAAAATCTGCAGGATAAGCCTTTTTTCCATCTATCATATCCTTATTCTCAAACGGATAGTGAATCTGTGCATAAGGCATTGAACCGGAATCAAACCATACATCAATAAGATCTGTTTCACGTTTCATGGGTTTACCGTCCTCACTTACTAGTATAATATCATCGACATAAGGTCTATGCATATCAATCTTATCATAGTTTTCCTTTGAATAATCGCCAGGGATAAATCCCTTATCTTTCATAGGATTACTTTTCATAAGACCTGCATCAACAGATTTTTCTATTTCATCATATAGTTCCTGTAGTGAACCTATGCAGATAACTTTACCATCCTCATCACGCCATACAGGTAAAGGAGTACCCCAAAAACGAGATCTGCTTAAGTTCCAGTCATTCAAATTATCTAACCAGTTACCAAAACGCCCTGTACCTGTTGACTCAGGTTTCCAGTTTATGGTCTTATTAAGTTGAGACATTCGTTCCTTCTTAGCAGTACTACGAATAAACCAACTATCCAAAGGATAATATAATATAGGTTTGTCTGTACGCCAGCAATGTGGATAACTGTGTATATGCTTTTCTATCTTAAATGCTTTATTCTGCTGTTTAAGATCCATGCATATTGATATATCCAACGTTTCGTCCTTGTCTGTAAGACTATCATCATAAGCATTCTTTACATAACGTCCAGAATACTTGTTCCAACCATCAACATCAACATATTTTGATACAAAATCAGCATCAAGTTCATCAATTAAATAATACTTTCCTTGTAAATCTACGACAGGTCTCTCTGCTCCTTTTTTATCTATCAGTACAATAGGTGGAACGCCGGCCTTTCGAGCTACATTGGCATCATCTGCACCAAAATTTGGTGCTATATGTACAATACCTGTACCATCCTCTGTAGTAACATAATCACCTGATATAACAAAGAATGCACCTTCACTCATAGGTTTTATCCATGGCAAAAGTTGTTGATATTCCATACCTACTAAATCAGCTCCTTTATAATGAGCTATGACTTTATAAGGAATTATTTTATCGCCTTTTTTATATGTCTGTAAATCAACATTTTCACCATCTTTATTAAAGTATGCATTAACTCTTGCCTCTGCCATTACAACTGTTATAGGCTCACCTGTATACTGATTATAAGATTGTATTGCTACATAATCTATTTTTGGACCGACGCACAAGGCTGAGTTAGCAGCTAAAGTCCAAGGAGTAGTAGTCCAAGCTATAAAATATGGCTTACCCCACTCTGCCATCTCTGGCTTAGGATTCTTCATAGCAAACTGTGCTGTTACTGTAGTATCCTTAACATCTCTATAACAACCGGGCTGGTTAAGTTCATGGCTAGACAAGCCTGTACCTGCTGCAGGTGAATATGGCTGTATGGTATAGCCTTTGTACAATAAGTCTTTATTATAAAACTGCTTAAGTAACCACCAAAGCGTTTCCATATACTTATTATCATAAGTAATATAAGGGTTATCCAGATCTACCCAATATCCCATTTTTTCAGTCAGTTCACGCCATTCCGTCGTAAACTTCATTACGTTCTCTCTACATTTCTTATTGTATTCTTCAATAGAAATTTTAGAACCAATATCTACTTTAGTTATGCCAAGTTCCTTTTCAACGCCAAGTTCAACAGGCAAGCCATGAGTATCCCACCCTGCCTTACGATGGACCTGAAATCCCTGCATTGTCTTATATCTGTTAAAAGTATCCTTTATTGCACGAGCCAATACATGATGAATTCCGGGATGACCATTAGCCGAAGGAGGACCTTCAAAGAAAACAAATTGAGGACATCCCTCACGTTCACTTATTGATTTATGAAAAACATCATTTCTTGTCCAGTCAGCAAGTACATCCTTGTTAACCTCTGTAAGATTCAAACCTTTATGTTCGGCAAATTTCTTGGCCATATCTTTAAATTAATTTAAAATTCAAAAATGCTATTTTTATAGCGTGCAAAGGTAAGAAAAAAAATTAGTAAAGCAAAAGAAATAAAAAAAATAATATTTTAATATATCTGTATCACAAAATATTTGTATCTTTGGAGAATGAAAAGAGCTATAATCATAGGTGCATCATCAGGCATAGGGTTTGAAATCAGTAAGTTGCTTCTTGCAGATGGATGGAATATTGGAGTCGCTGCAAGGAGAACCAACCGCCTGGAATCGCTCAAGTCAATGTCACCAACAACAGTTGAAACAGAATATTTAGACATAACATCCGATGATTCCTCATCACGGATACTTTCACTAATAGATCGTCTTGGCGGAATAGACCTTTTTATTCAAGCTTCAGGTATTGGTAAGCAAAACAGAGATTTAAACCAGCAAATTGAAATAGATACTATAAGAACAAATACGCTAGGTTTCACACGTGTAATAACGACTGTATTTAATTACATGAGTAAAAATAGCGGTGGACACATTACAGTAATCAGTTCTATTGCAGGAACTAAAGGGCTCGGTCCTGCGCCATCTTATTCTGCATCAAAGGCATTTCAAAGCACGTACATACAGGCACTAGAACAATTGTCTAATATGCGTCACCTAAATATCAAGTTCACAGATATACGCCCTGGATTTGTAGATACCGACTTATTATCAGATGATCACTATCCGATGCTTATGGATAAGACTAATGTTGCTAAAGAAATCATAAGAGCTATCCATGCAAATAAACATATATCAATAATAGATTGGCGCTGGCGCATTACAACTTTTTTATGGAGGATTATGCCACGCTACATATGGAGAAAAATAAAACTATAATATGTCAGATCACAAAAATATTTTTCGTATACAATCAGTCAACAAGGCATTTATTATTGCAGTTGTTATAAATCTTATTTTTATATCAATTGAAACAACTGTTGGACTAACGGAATCTTCACTTAGCCTTCTTTCAGATGCCGGACATAACTTACGCGATGTCTTTTCACTATTATTAGTGCTCGTCTCATTTCGACTAGCAAAGGTAAAAAGGAACAAACACTTCACCTACGGATACAAAAAAAGTACAATATTAATTTCACTAGTCAATGCGACAATCTTAATAGTAGCATTGTGTGCCATCATAATTGAAAGCATATTAAAATTTCATGTGCCTGCAAATGTAAATGGAGAAGCAATGTCATGGACAGCAACAGCCGGAATAGTCGTTAATGGAATTACTGCAGCCCTACTTATAAATGGTCAGAAACATGACATAAACATACGTGGTGCCTTTCTGCACAAACTTATAGATGCAATGGTTTCCGTTGGAGTTGTAATTTCAGGACTTGTTATAACCTACACTGGATGGAATATCATTGATCCTATAGTCAGTCTTGTTATAGCAATAGTCATACTAATTCCAAGTGTCAAACTCCTAATAGAGAGCATTCATTTATCATTAGATGGCATTCCACACGGTATTAACATAGAAGATATAGAGAAAATCATTAAGAACACTAGCCATGTTATCGAAGTTCACCATATACACATCTGGCCATTAAGCACTACTGAAAATGCATTAACTGCTCATATAAAAATAGATGATATTTCTTATATGGAGAATGTAAAATACGAGATTAAGAATCAACTAGAAATTGCAGGAATAAACCACACTACAATAGAATTCGAAAGTAATATTTTTAAATGCGATGATACCAGATGCAATATTGCTTCACCGCAAAATTAGATTTTAAGTACTTACACTAATCGTCCCTTTTGTCACAATGTACGCTAAACCAGAATTTTGACCCTTTACATGGTTCTGATTCTACACCAATACGACCATTTACCTTGTCAATAATATCTTTGAATATACATAAACCAAGTCCTGGACCTTGAGAGAACTGGCTAATTTTTTCGAACTTTCCAAATATGACACTTTGATATTCCTTAGCAATTCCTATTCCTGTATCAGCAACAGACACTGTTAGCAAGGAACCAGCAACACTATAATCTACGGTAATATTACCACTAGGGGTAAACTTATTTGCATTTAGTAACAGTATATTCATAACCTCACTAAGACGATGAGGATCTAGATAGACAGGATATGATTCATGTTCAATAAGTCTCAGTTCTAAACCTTCATGTATTTTATCACGCATACTTTCTATAAAATCGTGCATAAAAGAGCTTATATCAAATTTATTGCGATTAAACATATAACAACCGCTCTCCAATGAAGACAGAGAAATCAAATCATTAATAATCACAATAAGCATATCCAAATTTTTATAGATTATATCCATAAACAATTCGTGTTCCTCTTTTGTAACACCTGCATCAAGCAACTGTAAAAAACCAATGACAGCATTAAGAGGGGTTCGTATTTCATGGCTTATATTATGAACGAATGTGGATTTCATTCTGTCCGCAGATTCGACTTTCATACTCATTTTATTATAGTCATCCATATGCTTATGAACTAGGTCTGTATTTTTAAAGACCAACATATACCTAAGTGGAACGCCACTTATATCATTTTCATAAGGAAATATAACTATATTCTGCCATGAATATGTTGTAATATTAGGTAATTGAAATTTTAATTCACTTGAGAACAACCCAGAACCTTTATTTAAAGCATATTGAACTATTTTTTTTGCAGCTTCCATATCATCGGGATGCACACGACTATAAAATTTGTCCAAGTCAAAATCATCCGTTAACTCTAGGTCTTCTATTTTCCAATCATAAAATTTAAGTTTATTAATATCAAAAAGAATATACGATATTTGATCATGTAAAGAAATAGCAGTCATATTATGTTGAAAATATTGCATTTTACTATATTTCAAACAATTATTTTTCACTGTAAGAAAATAATGTAGACAAACAAATGCAAATGCAATAATTACAAGACCGTCCAAAACCATCAATACTCTATATAATATTGAGTTTTCATCATAGAATTTATGCAATAAAACCCCTAGTGTTGCGACAATCACAAAGACTATCAACACTACGCAAAATTCCATTTTCATTTTTCTTTTCATGACATTCAGCTTCTTATATTCATTTTATAAAAATGTGTGTATTTAAATTCAACATTATAGTATAAGACAATCGTTTTCTGAATAATTGTCATAAACAATAAATACCTTTTTATCCATAACACTCCTATTGTTAATAAAGCAAAGGAAACGCCTATTTTTAAAATGTTCACAATAGCAGAAATAAATATTTTTTCCATATCAAAATCACATATCAAAAAATTTCTTACGCAGAAGAATTTTGATAGTAACAATAAAATTGAATATAATGCAAAAATGTCAGATATATAAATATTATATATCTCATGTGTGTGTGTGTGTGTGTGTGTGTGTGTGTGTGTGTGTGTGTGTGTGTGTGTGTGTGTGTGTGTGTGTGTGTGTGTGTGTGTGTTAGCAAAATTATTTAATCTTGCAAACATATTAACATATTTAACATATACACTTATCATAATAAAGTTTTATTTGAGATATAAGAAAAACAAAGGTATACTATATTTTTGTATAAAACAAACTTTTTAATAAAAAAAATACATTTAGAAGATTTTTTATAATTTTAAAACTATGCAAAATATTTAATGTGATTTAATTAGGTCCTTAGTACTTTTAATATTAAAAATATATAATTAAATTAAGCATATTTACCTAAAAAATATGGGTCCAATTTACACAATGTAATAAAAACAGACATTTGTTAATCCTTAAAACTTTATTATATAAGTATATTGAGAATGCTTTTATTGCATATATAATAAAGTAAAGGTTACAAAATCAGCAAACATACGTCTTAAATAATATGAAAACAAACATATTAAACAAAAAACTATTTTTTAGTATTGCTCTTTTATGTTACGTCTCTGTTTCTTTTTCTCAAAATAACGGACTCGTAAATATGAAAAAAAGTCGCAGTGCTATAATTTGTAATACTCCCATAGGAGCCGTAAAATGGACAAAGGGCTTTTGGGGTGATGAATTTAACGTATTAAGTAATACCTCGATCTGGAGCATGTGGAATACATGGGACACTCCTGAAATTTCTCACGGATTTAGAAATTTTGAGATTGCAGCAGGTGATATTGAAGGCGAACATATAGGACCTCCATTCCATGACGGAGACATGTACAAATGGCTAGAAGCTGCTGCTGCCGTATATGCTATAACTAAAGATAAAAAAATTGATGCACTCATGGATAAATTTATAAATGAGGTGTTGAAAGCTCAAAGGTCGGATGGATATATACATACACCAGTCATCATACAAGAAAGAAACAAGGGTATAGACTCACATAAAATAGATAAGACAATTATTGGTACTGAGGTAGGTAACAATAAAGAAAAGGTCGCTTTTGCTAACAGACTGAACTTTGAGACTTATAATCTCGGACATCTTATGACTGCAGCGGTTGTACACTACAGAGCAACAGGTAAACGTACTCTGCTTGACGCAGCAATAAAAGCCACTGATTTTCTGTGTCATTTTTATGAAACTGCATCTGCTGAACTTGCCAGAAATGCCATATGTCCATCACATTATATGGGTGTCATTGAAATGTATCGTACAACAGGCAATCCACGCTATCTCAAATTAGCAGAAAATCTTATAAACATACGAGGATTAGTAAATAACGGTACCGATGACAATCAAGACCGGATACCATTTAGAGAACAGTATGCTGCTATGGGACATGCAGTAAGAGCCAACTATCTCTATGCAGGCGTAGCTGATATTTATGCTGAAACAGGTGAAGACCAGCTAATGAACAATCTTACAAAGATATGGACTGATATTGTTAATCATAAAATGTATATTACAGGGGGGTGTGGAGCTCTTTATGATGGAACATCTCCAGATGGGACTAATTATACGCCTGACAGTATTCAGAAAGTTCATCAAGCATATGGCAGGGCTTATCAACTACCAAACTCTACCGCTCATAACGAAACTTGTGCGAATATAGGTAACCTGCTTTTCAATTGGCGAATGTTTGAAGTAACCGGTGACGCAAAATATACAGACATAGTTGAAACTGAATTATACAATGGCATATTGAGCGGAATTAGTCTAGATGGTGAAAAATACTTTTATACAAATCCTCTTCGTATAAGTAAAGATTTCCCTTATACACTGAGGTGGCCAAAGACTAGAGAAAAATACATTAGTTGCTTTTGCTGTCCTCCTAACACTTTGCGCACTCTATGCGAAGCACAGAATTATGCATATACGACGAGCAAAGGTAGACTATGGTGTAATATTTATGGCAGCAGTATATTAAAAACAAAAATAGGTAATGGCAATCTAAAGGTAACACAAACCACAGAATATCCTTACGATGGCAATATAACAATAGTTATTGACACAGTTTCACCAGACAACTCCTTAAATACAGTATGTTTGCGTATTCCAGGATGGTGTGATAGTGCTGCAATATCAGTCAATGGGGTAAAACAGAATGTTGAAATTTCTAAAGGAAAGTATTCTTCTATAAGCAGAAGATGGAAAAACGGTGATAAAATAAGACTGATGTTAGACATGCATCCCCAACTAATCGAGGCAAATCCATTAGTCGAAGAAGATAAAAACCAAGTTGCAGTAAAGCGTGGCCCAATTGTCTACTGCCTCGAATCAGCAGATATATCTAACGGTAAAAGTATCGATGATATTGCCATTCCTGAAAATATAAAACTAACGGAAAAGCGAATATCAATAGATAACCATTATATGGATGCTCTAGAGGGTGAAGCAATACTAAGATCAGGACATTCATGGAAAAATGTACTATATCGTAAAATAGAAAGTGACACCGATAAAATCAAGATAAGACTTATACCATATTATGCATGGGGTAATAGAGGTAATACAGAAATGACCGTATGGATGAACAGAAAATAATTATGAAAACAGTATTAAAGAAAGTTACTATATTATTAATCGGTTTGGTCTATTTTATAAACGTAGGAGCAACTGACATCTTTGTTGCTACATATGGTAATGATGCCAACGACGGTTTGAATAAACCACTATCATCACTATCAATGGCAATTAGAAAAGCTAGAGAGATAAGACGTAACTGTAAAACATCAGATAGCATAAAAATCCATATTAAAAAAGGGACATATAGACTATACGAACCAATATTTTTAAGACCAGAAGACTATAACATCGAGATTATTGGTGATTATGGAACTATTATAAGTGGAGGCATAACTGTAACAGGTTGGAAAAGAGACGGTAAGTTATGGGTAGCTGACGCACCTGATTTCAATGGCCATCCATTGGATTTTAGACAAATGTGGGTAAACGGGGTAAAGGCTGTAAGAGCTAGAGATGTCGTAGACTTTGAAAATATGCACCGCATAAAGAGTATCAATAAAGAAAAGAGGATTATATGGGTTCCAAAATCATCTATAGAAAAAGTGATACATTCTCAATATACAGAAATGGTTCTGCATGAAATGTGGTGTATTGCCAATCTTAGGATTAAGAATATTGTAATACAAGGAGACTCCGCAGGAATATCATTTCAAGAACCAGAAAGCAGTATTCAATTTGAACATCCATGGCCTAGTCCGATGGTAACAAAAGACGGCAAACAAAATTCGCCTTTCTATTTAACTAACTCTATGCAACTACTTGACAATGAGGGAGAATGGTATCATGACATACGTAGCGGAAAATTATATTACTATCCACGCGATAATGAAGATATGACTAACACCGAGGTAATAATACCAGCATTAGAAACATTGGTACAAATTACCGGTACGCCAGATTATGTCGTTAATAATATAACTTTCAGAAATATACAATTCGAGAACACGTCATGGATTAGGCCCTCTTACTACGGTCATGTGCCTCTACAGGCGGGTATGTACCTTACGGAAGCTTATAAGCTAAATCCAAAGATGGTAAGAAATGATGGAAATCACAAACTAGACAATCTAGGATGGCTTGGCCGTGCTAATGCAGCAGTAGAAATAAGAAATGGTAATGATATAAATTTCCGCAATTGCACATTTCAACACCTTGGTGGTAGCGGAATTGATTATATTATAGGAGACAAAAGAGGCATTGTAGACAGTTGCATTTTCAGAGATATAGCAATGAACGGATATGTATCCGGAAGTTTCTCTACTTCCGGAATAGAAGCACATCTGCCATACAATCCAAAAGACAAACGTGAAATATGCGAAATGCAAACTATAAATAATAGTATTTTTAAAGAAGTGGCTAACGAGGATTGGGGATGTGTAGCAATAGCTGCCGGATTTGTAGCAAATATAAATATTGAAAATAACAATATAAGTGAAATTCCATATACCGGAATCAGCCTTGGTTGGGGGTGGACATGTTCGCCAAATTGCATGCACGACAATCGCGTGTATGGAAATACAATATATCATTATGCCATGCATATGTACGACACAGCCGGAATTTATACACTGGGGGCACAACCAGGAACAGTTATATCTCACAACAAAATATACGGTATATACCACCCTTCTTATGTACATGATCCTGAACATTGGTTCTATCTATATACTGATGAAGGAAGTTCTGGTATTACAGTAAAAGACAACTGGACTGAAAGTGAGAAATTTCTTAAAAACGCGAATGGCCCTGGAAATATATGGAAAAACAATGGAAGAATAAAACAATAATGCAATCATGAATAAACGAATAGCAAATATAATTATATTATCGGCATTTACCTTATCTGTCTCTGCACAAACATGGATATGGTACCCTGGAGATTTTGAAATCTGGCTAGGTAACAATATGAACAACCAACGTACAGACCGTGGAACTTTTTTCCCTCCATTTTGGAAATCTGATAGTCACTATGTTACTGTCGAATTCAGCAAAAAGATTTCATTGGATAGGTCTGAAACCATAAACATATCTGCAGAAGGAAAATATAATGTAAAGATAGACGGCAAGCTGATGTTCGGTATGCCACATAAGATAACACTTGATAGTGGGTTCCACAGCCTCAACATCAAAGTATGGAATCAGTCAAGTCCTCCATCTATTTTCGTTGATGGTAATACAATAAAGAGCGATAGTACGTGGAAAGTAACAAATGAAGATAAAGAATGGATAGACGAAAGTGGCAAAGCAAGCGACACTTCTGCCAGTATATATATGGACGCCGGCTCTTGGAATTTTAACACAAAAGAAGAAAGACCATCTCTTTACAAATTAAAAACAGAACCTCGAAATCTGAAAGAATATATTAATAGTAAGTATCCTGGCAAGCTATATGATGCAGGTGCCGAAACATTTGGATATATTACGTTGAAAGGCATTAAAGGAAAAGGGCAAATCAGCATCTATTATGGAGAAAGTAAAGAGGAGGCTATGGATACTGATAAGTGTGAAACACTTGACAGACTAAGCATAGATAATTCAAAAATAACTAATATTTCCACAAACCAGACTAGTGATTTCAATACAGAATACACCATTAATCTTAGCAAAGCTTTCAGGTACATATATATTGTTAGTAACAACGATATTAGAATTGAAGATGTAAGTATGAAATATGAGTATCAGCCAGAAGTAAATCATAGTTCATTTGAATGTAATGACGAAACTATTAATAAGATATGGAACATTGGCATTTACACTTTGGGATTAACTACAAGAGAGTTTTTCATAGACGGAATAAAGCGCGACAGGTGGACTTGGAGCGGTGATGCCTATCAAAGTTATCTAATGAACTATTACAGTTTTTTTGACTCTGATTGTGTAAAGAGAACAATATGGCAATTACGCGGCAAAGACCCTGTTACGAGTCACATCAATACTATAATGGATTACACGTTCTACTGGTTTCTTGGCATATACGACTACTATATGTACAGTGGAGACAAACACTTTCTGAGTCAAATATATCCGCGAATGCAGACAATGATGGATTATGTACTCGGACGTTTAGACAATAACGGGATGGTTACCGGACTTACTGGAGATTGGGTATTCGTCGACTGGGCAGACAAACCGATGGATAAGCACGGTGATTTATCGTTTGAACAAGTACTGTTCTGCAAAAGCTTAGAGACAATGACACTATGCGCAAAAGTAACAGGGAATAATCCGGATGCCGGTAAATATCAAAAGTTATATACAGACCTGAAAGCTAAATTGATACCAACATTCTGGAATGAAAAAAAGCAAGCGATGGTACACAACTGTATCGAAGGCAAACAAAGCGAACAGATAACTAGATATTCTAATATCTTCGCTGTGCTATATAATTATCTCACAGAAAAACAGAAACAAGAGGTTAAGTCTTCTGTACTTGAGAACAACAATATAATGAAAATTACAACTCCATATATGAGATTTTATGAACTGGAAGCTTTATGCGCTATGGGCGAACAGACCAATGTCACGAAGCAGATTAAAGACTATTGGGGAGGTATGATACACGAAGGAGCAACTTCATTTTGGGAGAAATATAATCCTGATGAAAAAGGTAAACAACATCTGGCTATGTATGGCAGGCCCTATGGAAAGAGTCTTTGTCATGCGTGGGGAGCAAGCCCTGTTTATCTATTAGGAAAATATTATTTGGGTGTTAAACCAATAAAAGAAGGATACAAAGAATTTTCAATAACTCCTGTTTTGGGAGGATTAAAATGGATACGTGGTACAGTACCTACCCCGAATGGCTGCGTCAAAGTATATGCAGACAAAAATATGATAAGAGTGAAAGCAACAGAAGGCAATGGTTATCTTTATTTCCATTCTACTAAAAATCCACAAACTAATATCGGGGAAATAAATCGTATCAATAATAATTACTATCGTATATGGGTTAACACCAATCAAGAGGTTGTAATCTCACGATAATCACTTTTGCTAAAGATGGAACCGAATGTAAATAGTTTATTGTTAAATCTTTATTTCATTAATAATAAAGCACATCTACAGTCGTTTCCATCTACATGCAATTCTCTTTTTTCAAATTGAATTAAAACTACTTTTATATTTTGTGTGTCTGTTGTGTTGGTCTTTATGAATCTAATGCAGATTGTAGCTTTATTCTGCATAATAATTTTCCATTTGCTATCTTTTGATGTGCAAAAGTAGCAAATTGGTAGCAAATAGCCAAAATAAATAAGCATAAAGATATAATTATTTTATTTATCTTATCATTATGGTATTATATATATGAAATTGCTTTCATTTTCACACTTAACTCTTGTTTTTTCTATCAATATGAAAGAATATACATAATACATCCGTTTTATATTATCTTTAATTATTTATAAATTAGGTACAACCGTTAAATTAAAGTGAAAAGTGTTTTTAGCAACTGATAAAATTAAAAATAAAATACCACTATACCACTATGGCATGTAAGTTGTTAATTATCTGCATATTGCAGATATACTGGTATCAAAACAAATACCACTAAATACCACCGAAATACCACTTCACAGCTAAAAAGAACCATATTTTTTCAAAATCAAGTATTTTAGTAACGTTTTTATAATTGTGTAAAGCATTTCAGTAAGTATAACAACAAAGATGTATACCTAATTCAGGCATAGTCAAGCCAACAGACAATGCTATTGCAGAACGTGTCAATGGCATCATAAAGCAGGAATGGATTTATCGTATGAAAAGGCCCAAGAACATGGACGGGGCCATGCATATATTAAAAGATATCATATACTTCTATAACAATAAGAGGCCACATATGAGTAACATGATGAAGACACCGGCAGAGAAAAGGAGAAATTATGTTGGATGTTAACGCTCTTTGGAGGCTTCACGCCTCCAGCCGCTTGGCAAACCACCGTGGTGTTTTTCATAGTTCTTATGTTGGATATATGGTATTTTTATTTAACTTTGTAAGCAACAAAACATACATAGAACAATATGTAAAACATTTTCTTTGTGTTAAGCAAATCAGGAAGGCTTTTATATTTCTGTAAAGTGGATCAGTAAAGATTTTAATAATTTGTATAGTAATTCAGTAAGTATAACAACAAAGATGTATACCTAATTCAGGCATAGTCACCTAATTCAGGCATAGTCAGTGAAAGTAGGGCTACTTTACTGCAAAAGTTATGCTTTTACAATGTAATAGCTATCCTTTTACTAACTTAAAGCTATCCATTAGCTAACCAAAAGCTATGCTTTCGCAACCCAAGAGCTATGCTTTCAACAAAAGATATCAATTTGTCATGTAAAGTGGCATTTCGGTGGTATTTAGTGGTATTATATTATCGCCGAAACGCCCATAAACACTATACTTGTGGTAAAGTGGTATTTTTTAATAAAAATCTGTGGCGGAAAACCTTTAAATTACTAAATATCTATCAAGTACAAAAATTAGGGGTCATCAAAACGATGGCCCCCGGATTATTTTAAGGTTGACAAAAAGTCTTATATACTATCAAAGCCAATTTCCAAATTTACGTATATATATTTTCTTTATTATTTGAGTAAGCATACAATAACAGAACAGTATTCCGATGAGCCAGAAAAAATATGATAGAGGCAGTGGAACAAGTCCAATGGCTGCTCCTATACCTGTAAACGGAATTATACAACCTATCACCATCACCATTAATGTCAATCCCATCACAGGCCATGAAGCTCTGCTTTGTATAAATGGGATTCTACGTGTACGTATCATATGCACAATAAGTGTCTGAGATAACAAACCTTCTACAAACCATCCTGACTGGAATAAGGATTGATGTGCAGGACTATTACATCCGAATACATACCACATAAGCAGATATGTAAGAATATCAAAGACCGAACTGATCGGACCTATGCACAGCATAAATCTACTTAAATCAGAAGCATCCCATTTGCGTGGTTTCTTAAGATACTCGCCATCAAACTTATCAAAAGGTATAGATATCTGTGATGTATCATATAACAAGTTCTGTATTAACAGGTGAACAGGCATCATTGGAAGAAATGGCAAGAAAGCGCTAGCTGCTAACACACTGAACATATTTCCAAAGTTAGAACTAGTCGTCATCTTGATGTACTTCATCATATTGCCAAATGTTTTACGCCCCTCCATCACGCCATCTTCTAGCACCATAAGGTCTTTCTCCAAAAGAATTATATCTGAACTTTCCTTTGCTATATCCACTCCTGAATCAACAGAGATACCAACATCAGACTGTCTCAGGGCTGCTGCATCATTAATTCCGTCGCCCATAAATCCTACAGTATTTCCTAAATCCTGTAATAGAGTAATAATACGAGATTTGGCCAAGGGTGTAAGCTTAGAGAACAAAACAGTATCAGGCAGTTTCTCTTTAAGTTCTTCATCTGTCATCGCATCTATCTGCATACCTGTAAGTGAAGAAGTGCTATCCATACCGATATGACGCGCAACGGTTTTTACAATAGCCTCGTTATCACCAGAGAGGACTTTCACACTTACTCCATTTTCTTCCAACTTACGTATAGCATTTATTGCTGAAGGCTTTGGAGGATCAAGAAATGCCAAATAACCTATTAAGACCATATCATCCTCGTCTATTACAGAGAATTCGCCTCCCTTTTCCACATAACTCTTTTGAGCAACAGCGATGACTCTAAGGCCGTCTCTATTCATATCCTCAGTTATATCAAGAGACTTTCTACGGAGTTCGTCAGTAATATAACATACCCTGTCGCCTATTTCAACATGAGAGCATATTGACAGAACTTCTTCAACTGCACCTTTTGTTATGATCTGTCTCTTTCCACTATGATCTTCCACAACTACAGACATACGACGCCTGGTAAAGTCAAATGGTATTTCATCTACCTTATTGTAATCATCTGCAAGATGTTCCATCTGTAAATCTGATACATGGGCTAAGATTGCCTTATCCATAAGATTTTTGAGTCCTGTCTGGAAAAAACTATTATAATATGCATGTCTTAAAATCCGTCTGTCGTTATCATCGCTACCATCTGCATTTATATACTTTTCCAGTACGATGCTATCACATGTCAAAGTACCAGTCTTGTCTGTACAAAGTATATTCATAGCGCCAAAATTCTGTATAGCGTTCAAGTTCTTGACAATAACATTCTTTTTTGACATAGACACGGCGCCCTTAGATAATGTAGCTGTAACTATCATAGGAAGAATTTCAGGAGTCAGACCTACAGCTACTGAGACAGCAAAAATAAAAGCTTCGAGCCATTCTCCTTTTGTAAATCCGTTTACAAAGAACACAAAGGGTACCATTACCAACATAAACCTAATTAGCAACATACTTACCTTGGTTACACCTTTATCAAAAGACGTTTTAGCTCTCGTACCGGTTATACTTTTTGCGATTGCACCTAGATAAGTTTTATTTCCTATTGCAATAACAACACCTGTTGCAGAACCACTTATGACAGTTGTTCCCATATAACAAATATTGCCTAGGTCAACAACATTGCCAGCTGCTTTATCAATTGTTTCAATATCTGAGCGTTTTTCTACTGGCTCAGACTCACCAGACAAAGCTGACTGACTTACAAATAAGTCTTTGTTCTCAATGATCCTTATGTCAGCCGGAACCATATCGCCTGCAGAAAGATATACTATATCACCCGGTACAAGTTCAGAAATATCAATTTCAATATAGTCACTTTCATCAGCTCTTTTTACGGTACAGGTATTCTTAACCATCTTCATAAGTCCTTCGGTAGCTTCTCCTGCTTTCCATTCCTGCCAGAATCTAAGTATTGTGCTAGCCACAACCATTACACTTATTATTATAGGTCCGGTCCAGTCCTTACTACCAGAATCAGCCATAAGCACATCTAGTATTAGAGATATTATCACTAACACAGTCAGCACACCAATAAAGGGATTAATAAAAGCTTTGCATAAGAGTACAATCACACTCTTTTTCTGTTCATGAACAACGATATTTTCGCCGAATTCATCTCTCCTTTGATCTACCTCATCACGATTAAGACCAATAGTGTTAGTCTGCAATATAGCAAACACGTCTTTCACAGACTTATTAGCCATTTTCCACCACATCTTTTTACCCTCCGAAATTTAAAAGTGTAACAATTAGTTAATTATGGGTTGCAAAGGTAATGTAATATAAGATAAAAGCCGGTTAGAGAATCATTAAACCGGCATTAGAATTTCATTAGAATATAAAAAAGATTATATATGAGGTAAACTGATAATAAATGTTGTTCCTTCACCTTGCACAGAATTTACCTGGATAGTTCCTCCGTGTATATCAACAACCTTTTTTACTAAAGCCATACCGATACCGTTGCCTCTAGCATAAAGTTTATTACTACCCCTATAAAATGGTTCAAAAATTTTCTGAGCATCTTCCTTAGATATGCCTATACCATTATCAGAAAAACGTATTATTGCATTTTCCTCCCAAAAAGATATTCTTACTAAAGAACTCTTATCTCCAGAGAATTTACAATTATTTTCAATAATATTTCTAAATGCTGTAGTTAGCAGATAACTATTTCCATTTACTGTAATATAGGAGTCATCGTCTGCCTCTTGCTCGAATACTATTTCTACATCATATTGCGGATTTGCCTTAAGCACAATCGAACGAGCATCTAGTATAAGCTCATCAAGCCGTGTTGGCTCCTTGTTTATCTGCTCAGGCATATAGTCAGTCTTAGCCATATCTAAGAGTCCTTGTACTAATTTGACTATTCGATTAGAATCTTCTAGGACATTACCAATTGCCTGTTCATATTCTTCAGGGCTTCTTTTCTTCATCAATGTGAGCTCCATTTCTGCTATTAAAGCAGCCATCGGTGTACGTAATTCGTGGGATACATTACTAACAAACATCTTTTGCGATTCAAAAGCTTTCTCTAGTCTGTCGAGCATACTGTTGAAGGCTATGCTAAGCTCTCCCAATTCATCATTTTCATTATTTACAGGCAATCGCCTTTTTAGCTCTACTGCTGTTATACTTTCAGCCTCATCAACAATTTCAGAAACAGGTTTTAAGGCACTTCTTGATAAAAGCCATCCTACGCCACAAAGAACAGAAAGTCCAATAACTGATATAATAAAAAGGACTTCTTCTAATGCTCTTTCTTCAGCTATACCATATCCATCATAAGCAGCTGCTGTAACAATATATTCAGCTCCATTATACTTGTAAAGCTTTGCCAGAGCCTGATATTTACCTACATTGAAATAAATGATTTTATCTTTTTTGACCTGAGCAATCATTTCAGGTGTTTCGTTTACTATATCATTTTTTATAGCATCACTATATAACATCTTAAAGTTGGTTGTGTATACAGCCACTTCTACTTCATCTAGAAAAGCTCTATTATTATTATATATAGACTGCATCGTTTTAGGAGTTACCTCATTCTGCAAAAAAAGATGTGCTTTTGTTACTGCCTCGCGATTCAGATCATGGTAAAAGTCTCTGCTTCTGTTACGCTCGGTCATCAAGTATATAATACACATCAACAGAATAAATACGAATGCTGATATGGCAGCATACCTAAGTGTTAATCGTGTACGTATTTTCATGGATTATCTGTAAAAATAAACCCCATACCCACACGGGTATGAATAAGTTTAACATCAAAGTCCCGGTCTATCTTCTTCCTCAAATAGTTGATATATACATCAATAAAATTAGTGCCTGTATCAAAATGTGTATTCCACACTTTGTCTGCTATTTCCATTCTGGTAACAATACGATCGGAATTTTCTACCATATATACAAGTAGATTATACTCTTTAGGAGATAATTTTATTTCGGTTTCGCCTCTAGTAACCTTTTTACTCTTAAGATTTATCCTAAGATCAGCGTAGATAATGTCATTGTTTACATCCTTTATGTCATTGGTAGACCTTCTGAGCAATACATTTATACGTGCATTAAGTTCTCTAAAGTCAAAAGGTTTAACCATATAGTCATCTGCTCCTGCATCAAAGCCATCTAACTTATCGTCTGTTGTTCCTAGAGCTGTAAGCATAAGTATAGGCATAGACTGATCGATCTCCCGTATGCTCTTGCATAATTCGAAACCGTTCTTTTTTGGAAGTATAACATCTGATATCACCAAGTCAAATTTTGAACTTGTAAAGAGCCTGAAGCCCATCTCACCATCATAAGCCACTGCTACTTTATATCCGCTCTCCTCTAGACCACATTTAAGTAACGATGCCACACGTTCCTCATCTTCTATTACCAGAATAGTCAACATTTATTTATTTCAGAATTTTCTTCCTTCAAAATTACTTATTGCCTCTATCCATTTTTGTGGCATAAGCATTGATTCATGTTTTTCTAAATTATAAGCCACCATAATGGATGTACATCTGCATATAACCTCGTCTGTGTCCATATTATAGACTTCTTGCAAAAGATTAAAACTTTTATGACCTATTTTGTCAACTGCAGTGCGTACTGCAACTATATTATCACCCCTCAACTGAGATATGAAATCACATTCTATGTGAACAACCATTATTGCTTCTCTATCCCATTCTACATTTGGGCATACTTTTGCAATATAATCAGTCTTTGCAGTGTCGTAATACTGAAAGTAAATAGTATTATTTACGTGCCCGAATTTATCAACGTCATTAAACCTAATCTGCACCGGTAAGGTGTGATGAAATTCAATCTTTTCCATAATTATACATGTTTAGTCGGATGCAAAGATAGCACATTTAAATAGAACCGCAAAATATAATTGTTAAACATTATTTCGGCTGCCGATACGAATACTTGCTAACATACTAAAATATGAATATCTATTATTATATGTTTTATAACATAATATTGTCTGGTAAAGTAAAAATGAATAGAATAATTTTTAAAATAAATCTTATTACTTTTTGCTATAGTAAGTATTTTATATTACCTTTGCCTTGTAATAATTACAAAAAACGAAAATGAACAAAGTAAAAACAACAATATTAACTTTATTACTTTCTAGCACCGTACTAACAACCGCAACAGCACAGAGTTTCAACATTACAATAAAAGGAAGAGTATGTGATACAAATGGTAAAGGAATACCAGACGTTGTTGTAAATGACGGAGTACATTTCATAAAAACAGACATAAAAGGTTCCTATTCTATAACACCTGATACTATGGTTAGCAAGTTTATTGAGATATCTACCCCTGCAACATATGAATTGCCACAAAAAAGCGGCATTGCTAGCGGATTCTATGTAACAATAAAAAATGCAATAAAAGGCAATAAGCAAAAGGAATACTATGAGTTCAAATTGAAACCAAGAAAGGCCATTACAGATAAATTCTTTTATATTGCAATATCTGATCCACAAATGCTAAGCGAGCACGACTTTAACAGATGGAATACCGAAACGGTAGAGAATCTAAAAAAAGAAACTGCTAAGATGAAAAAGGAACATGAGGTTGTAGGAGCTACGCTTGGAGATCTTGTATTCGAAAATATAAGAATGTGGGGGAAATATAAAAAGTCAATAGAGAATCTTGGAATGACACTTTTCAATTGTATCGGAAACCACGACTTTGACAGCAGATTTCCAGAACTAATCAGAGCGAAAAAAGGTTCTTCTGGTTTTGCTGAAATGAATTATTATAGGTTTTTCGGACCAACTTGCTACTCTTTTAATATAGGTAAGATTCACATTGTAACAGTGAAAAATATCGATTATATGGGCAGAGGAAAATATGTAGAGAGAATGACACCCGGAGAAATAGCATGGTTGAAAAAAGATTTAAGTTTTGTACCTAAGGGGTCAACTATATTCGTTAATATGCATGCTGCAGCTTGGAACAAATGGGATAAATCTGGAAATCTTCGCAATTTTTCAGAACTGGAATCTATTTTGCGGGAGTATGACGCGCATGTATTTTGTGGACATACACATTACTATGAAAACGAAGAGCCAGCAGGTACACTATACCAACATAATATAGGTGCAGCTTGTGGTGCATGGTGGTTTGGCGATGTAAATAGAGATGGTGCTCCAAACGGATATTTGATTGTGGATGTTAACGGTAAAGATATTAAATGGCACTATAAATCTACAAAAGATCCTATTTCTTATCAATTCCGTATATATAGACAAGGTGAATTCCGCTCACAGAAAGATTATATTGTTGCAAATGTATGGGACTACGATAATAAATGTAAAATGGAATGGTACCAAGACGGAAAACTAATTGGTAATATGGATCAATTTTTGGACCAAGATGAAAATTATCTTAAGATTATGCGCAACAAGAACTATAGCTGCCATACATCACATCTGTTCAGAGTAAAGCCATCTGCTGAAGCAAAGAATATAGAGTTGGTATTCACTAACAGATTTGGAGAAAAATATGCTGAAACAATAAACTTAAAATAAACTAGTGATTGCATATGCAGTTAAAGAATATAATATACAAAATATGGGACTTATATTATGATGGGTTCAAAAATATGAGATTAGGAAAAACACTATGGATGATTATAATTGTAAAATTGATTATAATATTCGTGGTGCTAAAGATTTTCTTCTTTAATGATTTTTTGAGCGAAAAAGCTCCTAAAGGGAATAAAGCAGAATACGTATCAACTCAAATTATAGATAGAGTAAAACCTTAATTTTAAATAATATGATTTTATCAGACATTGACATTTCTACTATCGATTGGTCAAGAGCTCAGTTTGCTCTGACTGCAATCTATCATTGGCTCTTTGTACCTCTCACGTTGGGGCTTGCTCTTATAATGGGCATAATGGAGACCTGTTACTACCGAACGCGGAATGTTTTCTGGAAAGACACCGCTGTTTTTTGGCAGAAACTTTTTGGAATCAATTTTGCAATGGGTATAGCTACAGGTATAATACTTGAGTTTGAATTTGGTACTAACTGGAGCAACTATTCATGGTTTGTTGGAGACATCTTTGGAGCCCCCTTGGCAATAGAGGGTATTGTGGCCTTTTTTATGGAATCAACGTTCGTTGCAATAATGTTCTTCGGATGGAAAAAGGTCTCAAGAGGATTTCATCTTGCTTCTACATGGTTGACAGGAGCCGGTGCAACAATTTCTGCATGGTGGATTCTTGTAGCCAACTCATGGATGCAATATCCTGTTGGTCAAGAGTTTAATCCAGATACTGTAAGAAATGAAATGGTTAGTTTCGCACAGGTTGCTCTTTCACCCGTTGCAATAGATAAATTCTTCCATACCGTTATCTCCACTTGGGTAATTGGTGCAATTTTTGTTATAGCTGTAAGTTGTTGGTACCTAATAAAAGGACGTGAAAAGAAGATGGCTATAGCAAGCATCAAGATTGCAGCTATAATTGGATTAATATCTTCGCTGCTTGCCATACACACAGGAGATAACAGTGCATATATGGTTGCACAAACACAACCCATGAAATTAGCTGCAATAGAAGCATTATACGAAGGTGGCAATGGAGAAAACCTCACTGTAATATCATGCATTAATCCCTTTAAACAACCGGATTATTCAAATAGTAAACATGCTTCAGGTGGCATATCAATACCAAATTTACTTTCTCTTTTGGCAACTCACAATACAAATGGATTTGTTCCAGGTGTAAATGATATTATAAAAGGAGAATATTTAATGCGAAATGGCAAAAAAGCTATATCGTATGATGAAAAGATAAGCCGTGGAAAAGTCGCGATAAAAGCTCTTGGTGATTATCGCAAATCAAAAGCTATTGGCGATAATGAAGCGGCACAAAGGTCTGTAAAGATATTAAAGTCCAACATTGATTATTTTGGGTACGGGTATATAAAAGACAAAGGAGAGTTGGTTCCATATATTCCGATTTGCTTTTATGCCTTCAGAGTAATGGTTGGCCTTGGCATTTACTTTGTGATACTATTCGCCTGTATATTGTTTATAGTTTATCGCAAAGACATATCAACAATGAAGTGGATTCATATTATCGCATTATGCTCCCTACCACTTGGATATATTGTGAGTGAATCAGGATGGCTCGTTGCCGAATTCGGCAGACAACCATGGACAATTCAAGATATGCTACCAACATGTGCAGCTATATCCGATTTGCATCCAGGAGCTGTAATGACTACGTTCTTCATCTTTCTAGTACTTTTCTCTACACTTCTTACAGTTGAAATAAATATTATGTGTAAAGCTATAAAAAAGGGACCCGATCACAGCAAAGCAAATATTACTAATGATTAATGAAAGGATAATATTATGACATATACATTTTTACAGCATTATTGGTGGTTCTTAATATCACTTTTAGGAGCCCTTTTGGTTTTTCTCCTGTTTGTACAAGGTGGAAATTCACTACTAATGACTATAGGAAAATCAGATGAAAAAAGGCGTATGCTTGTTAATTCTACAGGACATAAGTGGGAATTTACATTCACAACATTAGTTACTTTTGGAGGAGCATTCTTTGCATCATTTCCTCTATTCTATTCAACAAGTTTTGGAGGGGCTTATTGGCTATGGATGATTATCCTGTTCACATTTGTACTTCAAGCCGTTAGTTATGAATTTCAGAATAAGATAGGAAATATATTAGGTAAAGGAACATTCCAAACCTTTCTTATGATTAATGGCATTCTTGGACCAATATTACTAGGAGGGGCAGTTGCTACGTTCTTCGACGGTTCGAACTTTATAATTGACAAAGGTAATCTAACAAATGGATTTTATCCTATAATTAGTAGATGGGCAAACGCGAGCAATGGACTTGATGCCCTACTCGACCCATGGAACCTTGTATTTGGACTTGCTGTTCTTTATTTATCTAGAGTTCTTGGCGGATTATACTTTATAAATAATATAGCTGATGATGAAATCAGACTAAATGCACGAAAAAGGCTCAAAATAGACTTTGTATTATTTCTGATAACATTTCTTGCCTTTCTAATTAGGACAATACTTAAAGATGGGTATGCTGTGAATCCAAACACAGGATTAATATTCATGGAACCAATGAAATATCTCAATAATATGATCCAGATGTGGTGGTTGACTGCTATTATGCTTGTAGGCGTAATACTTGTTTTATGGGGTACAGTAAAAACCCTGTTAAAAGATAAATATTACAGAGGTATATGGCCTACGGGAATAGGCGTAGTACTAACCGTACTCGCTCTACTGCTTTGTGCAGGATATAACAATACAGCCTATTATCCATCAAATGCAGACATACAAAGTTCGCTTACAATAGCCAACAGTTGCAGTAGTGAGTTTACATTGCGCACAATGGCTTATGTATCTATATTCATACCTTTTGTATTGGCATATATAGTTATCGCGTGGCGAGCTATGGATAAAAAGAAAATAGATAATAATGACATAAATGAAGGACAAGCATATTAAGCTTGTTCTTCATCATATATTCTATCAAAATACTTTTTGAGAAGCAAAGGCTGAATTAATATATCTCGTACCTCTGTTAATTTTGCAGCATTAGGTGAACCTTGTATCCAAAGATGGATATAACCTTCACTTGAGTATTTCTCATGCATATGCTTCTGGAATCTCTCCCATTGCCAATTTCTATCTTTATCAGGATACTTGTCTAAACCAAACTGTATTGCACGCCTAAAGACATGATCCGGATCAAGGTCTCTATCAGCCTCTGCGACAATCTTCCCATAGATGCTACGTGGTGCATGAGACGCCGATGCCCTATGATCTTCGATGGCATCTTTCATTATATTAAGTTGCTCATCACTAAACCAACGCTTCAGACGGGCATCAGTAATAAGTATTTTTCCACCAGTTATCTGATGAATTGCACGAGGACCAACAAGTCCCAAATCATGATATGCTGCTATTGTATAAGCCATATTGCAATCAGCTCCTACAGTCTTAGCCAGTTGAAGTGAACTCTTTATCACTTGCTGGACATGACTTATCTTATGAGCGCTATCAAATTCGGCATAGCGCGGTAGAATGTTTTTTTCTACGAATTCCATCAAATCAAGGCTTATTATTATGTCCATTATACAATTAATCTTCAATATTTTTGCAAATATACTATTTTATGTTTAATTTTGCAAGCTTAAAGTTTAAATTTATGGAAGTAGAGAATACTGTGATAAAGAATTCGATGAAAGCATGGGTTCTTGCAGCAAGACCTAAAACTTTGGCGGGAGCTGCTGTTCCTATAATGGTGGGTGTAGCGCTAGCTTTTGTTGACAGCAGGATGTACTCTATAAATGCGTTCAGCGTAAATGCAGCTATACTCTGTTTGCTATTTGCTTTCATAATGCAGATAGATGCTAACTTCATCAACGACTTTTTTGATTACGTAAATGGCAATGACGATAATACCAGATTAGGCCCAAGAAGGGCTTGCGCCCAAGGGTGGATAAGTGTAAACGCTATGAAAAAAGGTATTGCTCTGACCACAACTATTGCATGTGCCGTAGGTTTACCTCTTGTATTATACGGAGGACTTGAAATGGTACTTATTGGACTGATATGTATTGTATTCTGTTTCCTTTATACCACACATCTTTCTTATTTGGGTATGGGAGATGTCCTAGTACTTGTCTTTTTTGGTATCATACCGGTATGCATATCTTATTATATACAGTTGCACACCGTAACTTTAGAGTGTTTCATTATTTCTTTAGCATGCGGACTCGTAATTGACACTTTATTAATAGTAAATAATTTCCGTGACATACAGAATGACATGAAAGTTGGAAAAAAAACTATTGCAGTAACATTTGGAGCAAAACCAACACTCTATCTGTATCTTATTATCGGATTTATAGCCTGCGGGCTGTGCTTCATTTTCTTTAAATCAGGTCGCATATGGGCTGCAATACTTCCGTTGGTATATCTTGCATTCCATTTCTTCACGTTTAGAAGAATGGCTTATATAAAAAAGGGGAAAGCCCTTAACATTATACTTGGGATGACTGCCAGGAATATATTCATATTCGGATTGATGGTAACACTGGGTATATTATTAAAATAGAAATTATAAATTATGAGAAATATAAATAGAAATGATTCTAACAATTATAACCTTTATACGGTAAACGAGGAATCTGGAATATTAGAGTTCTTGCTTAAGAATGTTAATGGTGAGAGTAAAACTAAAATAAAAGCTACATTAAACGGAAGGGGCATAAAGGTAAACGGTAAAACTGTTTCGCAATTTGACTACATGCTAAAACCAGGAATGAAAGTTTCTGTAAGTAAAACTAAGAAAAATAACCCTTTCAAAAGTCGATATGTCAAGATTGTATACGAAGACAAGTGGCTAGTTGTAATAGAAAAGAACATAGGTATTTTATCTATGGCCGGAGGACACTCATCACTAAACGTAAAATCTGTACTGGATGAATACTTCAGAAAAAGCAGACAAAAGTGTACAGCTCATGTTGTACACCGACTAGATAGGGATACTAGTGGACTGATGATTTATGCCAAAGATATTGAAACAGAACAAATATTGGAGCATAATTGGCATCAAATAGTCTACGACCGCAGATATGTAGCTGTAGTAAGTGGCGAAATGGAAAACGATGAAGGAACTGTAAATAATTGGCTTAAAGATAACAAAGCATACATTACATATTCTTCACCAATTGATAACGGTGGAAAATATGCCGTTACCCATTACCATGTATTAAAACGTACCACAGACCATTCACTAGTAGAATTTAAGTTGGAAACTGGCCGTAAAAACCAGATTAGAGTACATACTCAAGACCTTGGCCATCCTGTATGTGGAGACATTAAATACGGTAATGGTGACGATCCTTTACACAGACTGTGTCTACATGCCTATATGTTGTGTTTTACACATCCAGCAACTGGAGAACCGATGGAATTTGAAATTCCTATTCCTACTATATTCAGAAGTTTATTTAAATAAAATATCTATTAATGAGTACTATATATGGTTACATATCAGCAATAATTGTGCTGATACTTGCAATACTTATTGTTAAAAAAGTGGCAGGCTGCCTATTCAAGACTGTTATATCTGTTATTACTATTGGCGTCTTGGTGGCCCTATATTATTACTTCAAGCAGTAGTTAGTTTCGCTTTTAATTTGTTCCCCAACTTAAACAGAAAAGCCCTCGCTTCTTATTCTGTTTGATTTGGGAGAATTATTGTATATATCATTAATAAAGGATACCTTGAAACAATACAATTCAAGGATCCTTTTGTGATTCTCATAAATATTTTAATTTTACTCTAATATTATAGACGTTACAAAACGTAAAAATACCTAAAGCAAACATTTTTATCAAACCATATAGAACAATTGCCAAACTTCGGTTGAATAACATTTGGTAATGTAAAAAAAATATTGTAGATTTGCACCCAATTTATTAATAATAAGGTAATTAGAGAATGATAACAGTTACAAATCTTGCAATCCAATTCGGAAAACAAGTCCTTTATAAGGATGTCAACATCAAGTTTACTAACGGTAATATATACGGAGTAATCGGTGCTAACGGTGCCGGGAAATCTACTCTGCTTAGAGCCATAAGCGGTGAACTGGAACCGACAAAGGGAACAATAGAGATGGGATCTGGTGAACGCCTTTCTATATTGGAGCAGGACCACTTTAAATATGATGAATTTAAAGTCCTAGATACCGTACTTATGGGACATCAGCCTCTCTGGCAAAACATGAAGGAGCGAGAAACTCTCTATATGAAAACGGAATTCAGTGATGAAGATGGCAATCATGTTGCTGAACTAGAAGAAAAATTTGCAGAAATGGGCGGATGGAACGCAGAGAGTGATGCTGCACAGATGCTTTCTAATCTTGGCATAAAAGAAAACTTGCACCAAAAGCAGATTAGTGAATTGTCTAACACAGAGAAAGTACGTGTAATGCTTGCTAAGGCATTATTTGGAAATCCAGATAATTTATTACTAGATGAACCTACCAATGACTTGGACCTAGAAACTGTTACATGGCTTGAAGATTATCTTAGCAATGTTGAGCAAACAGTACTTGTTGTGAGCCATGACAGACATTTCCTCGATGCCGTTAGTTCACAAACAGTAGATATTGACTTTGGTAAAGTCTCTATATTTGCAGGTAACTATACTTTCTGGTATGAGAGCTCACAGTTGGCATTGCGCCAAGCGCAGAATCAACGTCAGAAAGCTGATGAAAAACGTAAAGAACTAGAAGAGTTCATTCGTCGATTTTCTGCTAATGTCGCAAAAAGTAAGCAGACAACAAGCCGAAAGAAAATGCTTGAAAAACTTAATGTTGAAGAAATCAAACCATCTTCGCGTAAATATCCTGGAATTATATTCCAAATGGAGCGTGAACCTGGTAATCAAATTTTGGAAGTAAATAATCTTAAGGCTGTTGAGTCTGATGGTACTGTACTTTTTGATCATATCAACTTTAATATCGAAAAAGGTCAAAAAGTAGTTTTTCTAAGCCACAATTCTAAGGCTATGACCGCACTTTTTGACATTATAAACGGTAATCGTACTGCGGATGCTGGAGAATACAAATGGGGAGTTACAATAACTACAGCTTATCTACCTTTGGATAACACGGAGTTTTTCAATAGTGATAATAACTTAGTAGATTGGCTCGGACAATTCGGTGTAGGTAACGAAGTTATGATGAAAGGATATTTAGGAAGGATGCTGTTCAGCGGAGAGGACGTTATGAAAAAAGTAAATGTACTTAGCGGTGGAGAAAAAATGAGATGTATGATTGCACGTATGCAACTTAAAAATGCGAACTGCCTTATTCTTGATACTCCGACTAACCACTTGGATTTGGAGAGTATTCAAGCTTTCAATAATAACCTTACACAATTTAAGGGTAATATATTATTTTCAAGTCACGACCACGAATTCATTGAAACTGTTGCAGATCGCATCATTGAACTTACGCCTAGTGGTACAATTGATAAGCTTATGGATTACGACCAATATATCTATGACGAGGATATAAAGGCACAAAAAGAAAAGATGTATAACGTATAGACTTTGGCAAGCTTTTTGTTATATGATTGATAGGTTTTACAAAATTATTAATCATGAGCAAACATAGACAGAACAATATGAGTAAAGAAGAAAAAATAAAAAAGAACGTTGAAGACGAAAAAAAAGTAGATACTACAAACGTCGAGAAAAACGAAGTTGATAATACAGAAGACACAACTGCAAAGGATGAAGATTCGCAAAAAGAAGCAAACTCTCAGGAAAATGAGCAGGAAATAAAAGATCCTCTGGAATTGGCTAACGCAAAAATAGATGAACTTAAAGATAAATATCTTAGAGCTGTAGCTGAATTTGATAATTATCGTAAACGCACAATAAAAGAAAAAGCAGAATTGATTCTCAATGGTTCTGAAAGAACTATTTCTGCTGTATTACCCATATTAGATGATATGGAGAGAGCGCTTGCAAATTCAGATAAGACAGAAGACCCAAAAGTTTTGAAAGAAGGGATGGACCTTATATTTCAGAAGTTTGGCAAAGTGCTTGAAGGACTTGGACTAAAAAAGATTGATACGACAGACAAAGACTTTGATACAGACTTCCACGAAGCTATTGCTATGGTACCTGGTATGGGAGAAGATAAAAAAGGAAAGGTACTTGACTGCGTTCAAGCCGGATATACTCTAAATGACAAAGTTATACGTCACGCAAAAGTGGCTGTGGGACAATAAGAATAAGACAAAATGGCAAAAAGAGACTACTATGAAGTGCTTGGAGTAAACAAAAGCGCCTCTGAAGATGAGATAAAAAAAGCATACCGAAAGATTGCTATAAAATATCATCCGGACCGAAATCCAGGTGACAAAAAGGCAGAAGAAAAGTTCAAAGAAGCTGCAGAGGCTTATGATGTACTGCATGATGCTCAGAAGAAGCAACAGTATGACCAATTCGGTTTCGATGCACCTGGATCTGGTGGATTTGGTGGAGGTTTCAATGGAAATATGAATATGGATGATATATTCTCTATGTTCGGGGATATTTTTGGAGGCCATGGCGGATTTAGCGGATTTGGGGGTGGAAGACAGTCTCGCCCACAACAATTTCGTGGTAGTGACTTACGACTTAAGGTTAGACTTGGTTTAGAGGAAATTGCTAATGGTGTTACAAAAAAATTCAAAGTAAAGAAAGATATAACTTGTTCACACTGCAATGGAACAGGAGCTGAAACAGGTAGTTCTTCTGAAACTTGTCCAACATGTCATGGTAGCGGATACATTACTCATACTACTCAGAGTATTTTCGGAATGATGCAAACACAAGGAGTTTGTCCTACTTGTGGAGGCGAAGGCAAAGTAATAAAGAACAAATGTCATATTTGTGGTGGCTCTGGTGTAACTAAAGGTGAAGAGGTCGTTGAAATAAACATCCCTGCAGGTGTAGCTGAAGGCATGGTTGTGAATGTTCCAAACAAGGGTAATGCTGGAAAACGTAACGGCATGGCCGGTAACATACAAGTCTACATAGAAGAAGAAGAAAATGACACATTTGTAAGAGATGGTCAGGACCTCATATATAATCTATTACTAGACTTCCCTACAGCAACATTAGGTGGAACTGTAGAAATTCCGACAATTACCGGGAATAAACTTAAAATGAAAATTGACGAAGGTACTCAACCTGGTAAAACGATGCGCCTTAAAGGGAAAGGACTTCCTGCTGTAAGGGGTTATGGCAATGGCATAGGTGACATTATAATAAATATTAGCGTATACGTTCCAAAATTCCTAAATAGAGAAGAAAAAGAAACTATTGAAAAAATGAGGGATAGCGATAATTTCAAGGGTGACTCAGATACCAAACGAAGTATCTTCCAAAAATTCAAAAATTATTTTAATTAAAAAATTATCATATGGGCCGCACTATAAAAATGTGCGGCTCACATATTTGGTATGGACTACAAAGAAACAATAAATTATCTATACAATAGTGCACCAATGTTCGAAAAAGTAGGAGCTGGTGCTTACAAAGAAGGACTTAGTAACACTCGTGCCCTTGATGAACATTTCTGTCATCCACATAAAAATTACAGGACAATACATGTCGCTGGCACAAACGGTAAAGGATCGGTTTCGCATACTTTAGCGTCTATACTACAACTGGAGGGATATAAAGTTGGTTTATATACATCACCACACCTTGTAGATTTCCGTGAACGAATAAGAGTTAACGGTCAGACTATCAGTGAAAAATATATTATAGACTTTGTAGCTAATGAACGTGCATTTTTTGAACCACTACATCCATCTTTCTTCGAAATAACGACAGCTCTTGCATTCAAATATTTTTCAGATATGAACATTGACATTGCAGTTATCGAAGTAGGGCTTGGAGGACGACTTGATTGTACAAATATAATAACTCCCACTCTATCTGTGATTACAAACATAAGCTTTGATCATACACAGTTTCTTGGTAACACGCTTGCAAAAATAGCTTCGGAGAAAGCTGGTATCATCAAAAAAGGCGTACCTATTGTAATCGGAGAATATGTTGACGAAACGAGACCTGTATTTGAAGCCAAAGCCAAAGAGATGGGAGCAAATATATTCTATGCTGAAGACGAAAAAGAAATTATAAGTTCTGAGCCAACAGATGAAGGCGGAAGATTGTATCATACTAAAAATTTAGGTACAATATATGGTGAACTTGGAGGATTATGCCAAGAGAAGAACTCTAACACTGTTTTTTGTGCTCTAAAAAGAATGGGAGAACTCGGTCTTATAACAAAAATAGACGATAATATGTCATCAAATTACAAGTGTATCCACGATGGATTTAAAAATGTTTGTGAATTAACAGGATTAATGGGTAGATGGCAAATAGTAAATGATAATCCAAAAGTAGTATGTGATACTGGACATAATGTAGGAGGATGGACGTTTTTGAGTCAACAACTCAATTCTGTTAAATGCAAAAACATGCGTATCATATTCGGTATGGTTAACGATAAGGATGTAAACAGTGTAATGGAAATGCTACCAAAAAATGCGATATATTACTTTACAAAAGCTAAGATTGGAAGAGCCATTAATGAAAAAGAAATACAACAAACCGGACTTCGACATGGTATTAGTGGGAATGCATACCCAACTGTTGAAAAAGCATATAAAGACGCAATAAAAGACGCAGACAAAGATGACTTCGTATTTATAGGCGGAAGCAGCTATATAGTATCCGATTTCCTGTCGAGTTTGATTTAGTTGTTTTTAACACACCATACAGTCTATTTTTAATATTTTCTTTTGCTAAATTCATTTTTTTTCTCTTACTTTGCAGATTAAGTTTAGTAACTAATAAAAATGAAGATATTATGAGCACAAAAGAAACAGAAAACCTTTGTGGTCTGAAAAGAGAGAATTTTCAGACCAACATCAACGGAAAAAATACAGACCTATACATTCTAAAAAACAGAAAAGGATTCGAAGTTGCAATCACTAATTACGGAGGTGCCGTAGTCGCTATAATGGTTCCAGATAAAAATGGAAAAGTAGCTAACGTTATTCAGGGACATGATAATATTCAAGAAGTAATAAACAGTCCAGAACCATTTCTATCTACACTTATTGGAAGATATGGAAACAGAATAGACAAAGGTCAATTTACTCTAAATGGAAAAGAATATCAATTAGCCATTAACAATGGCCCCAATACACTACACGGTGGACCTACCGGATATCACGCTAGAGTATGGGATGCCAGAAAGATGGGGCCACGCTCTTTAGCTCTGCATTATGTGTCTCCATATGGAGAAGAAGGATTTTCAGGAGAACTCAGAATAACAGTTGAATACACGTTTACGGATGAAAATGAACTTGTTCTTGAGTATCTTGCCTGTACAAATAAGAAAACAGTTATGAATCTTACTCACCATGGTTTTTTTAGTTTAGCAGGTATTGCAAACCCAACTCCAACTATTGACAACCTCATTTGCGAAATAAACGCTGATTTCTATATTCCTATTGATGAGACATCAATACCCACAGGAGAAATTAGACTTGTTAAAAACACACCTTTTGACTTCCGCAAACCCAAAACAGTAGGCCAGGATATCGATTCATCTGATGAACAAATCAAAAACGGTGCAGGGTACGACCATTGTTTCGTATTAAATAAAAAAGAAGAAGGAGAATTAAGCTATGCTGCACGCATTGAAGAACCAAACAGCGGTAGAACGATGGAAGTGTATACGACAGAACCTGGAGTACAAGTTTATACAGACAATTGGGCTGACGGATACAAAGGACAAAACGGAGCGACATTCCCACGTAGGAGTGCCATATGTTTTGAATGTCAACATTTTCCAGATAGTCCTAATAAGACTTATTTTCCTTCTGTAATTTTAAATCCTGGAGAACAATACAAACAAAAGACAATCTACAAATTTGGGGTAAAGAAATAACTAACCTGATTATTATCAATAACTAAAAATAAAATAACAACTATGACTCAAAATCAAAAACCGAACTACATGTTCGCGTTAATTGTCGTATTCATTGTATGTTTCCTTATAGGATTTATTACAACAATGAACAACTCTATGATTGCATTCTGTTCAGAAGCTTTCCACCTTACAGCTCAGCAAGGACAATATGTAAATTCGGCTTTCTATGGGGCTTACTTACTGTCTATTCCATTTGCTCTGCTGATGAGTAAAATCGGATATAAGAGTACCTTAATACTCGGTCTTGCTGTTTCTGGTATTGGATTCGTGGTAAACTCAATCGGCGTAAACGCTGCTATAGCTGCACATACAAATGTGTATGTTATATTTCTAGGGTCAATGTGCCTAGTAGCTATGGGTGTTGTTATGTTACAGAATGTAGCAAACCCGTATGTAATGGTTCTTGGAACTCCTGAAAAGGGTGCATTCAGAATGACTTTGAGTCAGGCTCTTAATTCTGTTGCTACAACAGTTGCACCTTTGTTTGTAACTTATGTCATTATCAATGGAAAGTTACCTTCCCCTAAATATGTTCCAGGTCCTTTCATGTATCTAGGTATATTCGCTATTGTAATTTGTTTGATATTAGTATTTTTAAAATTGCCAAAGATCGATGAAGGTAAACAGGCTGAAGAATCTGGTGAACATATAGAATACAAAAGTAGTGTATTCAAATATCCACACGTATGGTTAGGTGCACTTGGCATATTCATGTATCTCGGTATAGAAATCGGTGTACCGTCTATGTTACCATACCGTTTCCAGCTACTGAATCCTGGAATGAATTCTGCTGCACTTGCACAGCTAGCAACATCTTATCTCGCATTTTATTGGGGTGGTATGATGGTTGGTCGTTTTGTTGGCGCTGGAGTTCTGACAAAATTTGAGCCACGTAAGCTATTGACTTATTGTCTTTGTCTAGGAGCATTATGTATTCTTCTATCATTAGTCTTTGCCAGCAGTATTGTTGGTATCTGGTGTATGCTTGCTGCTGGATTGTTCCATTCAGTAATGTGGCCTCTAATATTTAATCTTGGTCTACAAGAACTTGGCCCTCATACTAAGGCTGCAACAGGTGTTATCAATACAGGAGTTATCGGAGCAGCTACATTGATGCCTCTTATGGGATGGATGGTAGACAAAACAGGTGTTATCATAGCAATGTGCATCATGTTTGTATATTATGCTTATATTATATGGTTCTGCAACATAGGTAGCAAGATTGGACTAAGTAAAAAATAAAAATAATTTCTAACTTAAAACTAACGTCTATGGATATAGAATTTGTAAGAAGTCGTTTCATCAAACATTTTGATGGCAAGACAGGTAGTATATATGCTGCTCCTGGTCGTATAAACCTGATTGGTGAGCATACTGATTATAACGGCGGTTTCGTTTTTCCTGGAGCAGTTGATAAAGGCATTATGTGCGAAATTCGTCCTAATGGTACAGATAAAGTAAATGCCTACTCTATTGATTTAAAAGATCGTGTAGAATTTGGAGTAAATGACCAAAGTGGACCGAAAGCCAGTTGGGCACGATACATATATGGTATCGTTCAGGAGATGAAAAAGAATGGAGTCGATGTAAAAGGTTTCAATACTGCATTTGCAGGTGATGTGCCTCTTGGTGCTGGAATGTCTTCATCTGCTGCTTTGGAAAGCTGCTTTGCTTATGCTATCAATGACCAATTTGGTGATAACAAAGTTTCAAAGTGGGATATGGTTCTTGCAGGACAAGCAACTGAACACAACTACTGTGGAGTAAACTGCGGTATAATGGATCAATTTGCTAGTGTTTTTGGACAAGAAGGAAAATTAATGCGCCTAGATTGCAGAAGCCGTGAATTTGAATATTTCCCATTTAAACCAAATGAATACAAACTTGTTTTAGTTGATTCTGTCGTAAAACATGAATTAGCTTCTTCTGCTTATAATGACCGCCGCAAAAGTTGTGAGAATGTTGTAGCTGCAATGCAGAAAAAGTTTACAGATAAAAAGATTGAAACGCTCCGCGATGCAGACTGGGATATGCTAGAAGCTGTTAAAAACGATGTAAGTGATGAAGATGCACTAAGAGCTAAATTTGTATTAGGCGAAAAAGATCGCGTATTAGCTGTTTGCGATGCACTTAATAAAGGTGACTACGAAACAGTAGGTAAAAATATGTATGAAACTCATTACGGACTAAGCAAAGAATATGAGGTATCTTGTAATGAGCTTGACTATCTGAATGATATAGCAAAAGAAACTGGCGTTACAGGTAGTCGCATCATGGGCGGTGGCTTTGGTGGTTGCACAATTAATCTTGTGAAAAATGAACTTTATGATAAATTCATTGCAAATGCTAAAGAAAAGTATACTGCAAAGTTTGGACATGCTCCTAAAGTTTATGATGTGATAATCAGTGATGGGGCACGCAAGGTTGAATAAATAAACATATCCGTATTAGATAAGGTTGCATTTATATAAAATGCAACCTTTTTTTTATCAATCATGTCGTATTTTATATTTTCTTGCTAAAAAGTGTAAAAAGAACACTTCTTTATTAAAATATTTCGTTTTTTTGATACAATAAAGAAAAATAAATTGTAATTTTACACCCCATAAGTATTTAGTAACGATAATCAAATCTAAAATCAATTTATATGAAAACAATGAAAAACGTCTTTCTGTTTGCAGGTATTGCCTTAACGGCACTCATATACTGCACGGAAAGCAAAGCTACTACCCCAACTAAATCTGGGCTTAACCCAATAGCATTCGAATCAACAATTAAAGGGAAAAAGACTCATTTGTTTATTCTTAAAAACAAAAGAGGTATGGAAGTATGCCTGACCAACTATGGTGGTCGTGTGGTTTCACTATCAGTGCCTGACAAAAATGGTAAACCTACTGATGTCGTTCTGGGATATGACAACATCTCACAATATGCAGATACAGCACGAACTCCGTCAGATTACGGTTCTTCTGTTGGCCGTTACGCTAACAGAATCAAGAATGCTACAATAAATGTAGAAGGCAAGACTTATAAATTGAGAGCTAACGACATGGTAAATTGCCTTCATGGTGGTGGAAATACAGGTTGGCTGAACAAAATATATGACGTAAAATCAAAGAATGATTCATCTGTTGTATTCGCAATTACAGCCAAAGACGGCGAAAATGGCTTCCCTGGAACAGTTAAAGCAACAGCTACATATACTGTAAAGAGCAATAACACACTTGATATTGTTTTCCAAGCTACAACAGACAAGGAAACTGTTATTAATATGACAAACCATTCATACTTTAACTTGAATGGAGACCCTTCAAAAGAAGGATTCAATCAGGTGATGTATGTAAATGCTGACAAGTTTACACCTAGCGATAGATTTTACATACCAACAGGTGAAATAAAAGATGTAGCTGGAACTCCAATGGATTTCCGCGAAGCAACTGCTATCGCAAATAAATACGACCCTTCTTACGACCAGATAAAGAATGCAACAGGTTATGATCATAACTGGTGTCTGAACACATTCAAAAATGGTAAGGGTGACGACAATACAGTCGCTGCAAGTTTGTATTCTCCTAAGACAGGCATATTCATGGAAGTATTTACCAATGAACCTGGTATACAAGTATATACCGGTAATTTCCAAGGTACTGGCATTAGCTGCAAACATGGTATTAAGTATCCAAAGCATGTGAGTGTATGTTTTGAAAGTCAGAAATATCCTGATTCTCCAACTAAGTTTGCTGCAAAGACAAAGGGATGGGAAATATCTAATCCATATCTTAAACCAGGAGAGAAATATTACAGCCACCTTGCTTACAAATTCTCTGTAAAGAAGTAATAAACTTAATCAAAACATATAAAACTATTAACAAAATGAATTGGAATGCACATGAATTCGTATGGCAAGACTGGACTATCCTAGCAGTTGGCTTCGTACTCATCGTATGGTACGTTTGGCGTACTTTAAAGAAAGATAAACAAAAAATGAAAGGTGCAGATAGTCAAGACTATCTGTTTGGCAAGGGAGAACCTTGGTATATTATCGGTGCAGCTATCTTTGCAGCGAATATCGGTTCAGAACATCTTGTTGGTCTAGCAGGTACAGGCGCCAAAGACGGTGTCGGAATGGCCCACTGGGAGATGCAAGGATGGATGATTTTGCTATTAGGTTGGCTTTTCGTACCTTTCTATCAGCTACTTAATAATAAAATGGGCAAGATTATAACCATGCCTGACTTCCTTAAATATAGATATACAAAAAGAACAGGTTCATGGTTAAGTATCATTACATTGATTGCCTATATACTAACCAAAGTAAGCGTAACAGCATTTACAGGTGGTATATTCTTTGAGTATCTGTTGGGACTACCTTTCTGGTATGGTGCACTAGGTCTTATTGCTATTACTGCGATATTCACTGTATTCGGTGGCATGAAGGGTGTAATGACAATGTCTGCAATCCAGACTCCTATACTAATTATCGGTTCATTCTTAGTTTTATTTCTAGGACTTTCAGCACTTGGTGACGGAAGCATAACTGCTGGTTGGTCTAACATGATGACATATTGCGGACATCTGCATAACGGATATGGAACTACTCACATGTTCCACTTGAAAACAGGTGATCCAATGTATCATGAATATCCAGGATTTGTCGTGTTTATCGGTGCTTCTATTATCGGTTTCTGGTATTGGTGTACCGACCAGCACATTGTTCAACGTGTACTTGGTCAGACTCGTGGAGAAGACAATGTTACTGTCATGAAGCGCGCACGTCGTGGAACTATCGCAGCAGGTTATTTTAAACTTCTTCCTGTATTTATGTTTCTTATCCCAGGTATGATTGCAATTGCACTTTCTAGTAAAACTGGTAGTGGAATCACAATGGATATAACAAACCAGCATGATACTGACGGAGCATTTGCAATGATGGTAAAGAACATTCTTCCTGTCGGCGTTAAGGGCTTTGTTACTATCGGTTTCGTTTGCGCACTTGTTACATCACTAGCTGCATTCTTCAACAGTTGCGCTACCCTATTTACAGAAGACTTCTACAAGCCAATGAAGAAAGGAATGAGCGAGTCTCATTATGTATTTGTTGGTCGTATCGCAACAGTTGTTGTCGTTATTCTCGGCCTACTTTGGCTTCCTGTAATGATGAACATGGGTAACCTATATAGCTATCTACAAGGAATCCAGTCATTACTTGCTCCTGCAATGGTTGCTGTATTCACATTAGGTATATTCTCTAAGAAAGTCACTCCTAAAGCAGGAGAATGGGGACTTATCGGTGGTTTCATCATTGGTATGCTCAGACTATTGACAAACGTTATAACAGATTCTGGAAATTCAGTAATGAATGGTTCATTCTGGAATTCAACAGCATGGTTCTGGCAGACAAACTGGCTTATTTTCGAGTGCTGGCTTCTGGTATTCATTATTGCACTTATGATTGTTGTATCAATCTTCACTCCTGCACCAAGCAAGGAACAAGTTGAAGCAATAACATTCTCAGGTGACTATAAGAAGCAAATAAAAGAAAGCTTCAATATATGGGATATTGTTGCAACTCTAGGAGTTGTAGCACTATGTGCAGCATTCTATATCTACTTCTGGTAAAAAACTAAAAAACAAGTAATGGTAGCATACTATAACGAATACTCCAAAGTCTATGTTTCTGTTGACTGTATTGTCTTCGGATTCGAAGAGGGCCACTTACGAATACTAATCGGTAAGCGTAAGATGGACCCGGGACGAGGTGAATGGTCCCTTTATGGTGGTTTTGTCGGAAACAACGAAAGCCTAAATGATGCAGCTAACCGGGTATTATATGATTTAACTGGAATGGAAGGCATCTATATGAAACAAGCTGGTGCATATGGAGAAGTAAACCGTGATCCAGGAGACCGTGTTATATCTGTGGCTTATTGGGCTTTGATAAATGTAAAAGACTACGATGAGCATCTTAGAGAACAATATGGACTGGAATGGGTAAACATAGATGAATTACCCCAATTATATTCAGACCATAACAGAATGGTAGAAAAGGCTTTAAGGATGATGCGCAAGCGCATTTCTACAGAGCCAATCAGTTTCAATTTATTGCCAGAATTATTCACTCTGACACAATTACAAAATGTATATGAAGCTGTATGCCATGAGGAAGTTGATAAACGCAACTTCAGAAAACGAATAAAGGATATGGATTTTATCGAGAAAACGGAAAAGATAGATAAAAAATCATCTAAGAGAGGTGCTGCCCTCTATCGTTTCAACGAAAAATCCTTTAGTGAGGATCCTAATTTTAAACTTTAAAAAAATGCTAGAAGAATTAAAAGAAAAAGTTTTTAACGCTAATCTTGATCTGGTTAAACATAATCTGGTAATATTCACATGGGGAAACGTATCAGGCATAGACCGCGAAAAAGGATTGGTCGTTATTAAGCCTTCAGGCGTAAACTACGAAACAATGAAAGCTTCGGATATGGTAGTTGTAGATTTAAAAACCGGAAAAGTAGTAGAAGGTAATTTAAATCCATCATCAGATACTCCAACACATCTAGTTTTGTATAGAAAATTTCAAGAAATTGGAGGCATAGTACATACACACTCTACCTATGCTACAGCTTGGGCTCAAGCCGGTAAAGATATACCTAATATAGGTACTACACATGCAGATTATTTCCACGATGAAATTCCATGCACTAAAGATATGACAGAATCAGAGGTTAACGGAGATTATGAACTCGAAACCGGCAATGTCATAGTAAAAAGGTTTGAGAACATCAATTATGTTCACACACCTGGGGTATTAGTTAAAAATCATGGCCCTTTCTCATGGGGAAAGGATGCGGACAATGCAGTTTACAATGCAGTTGTAATGGAACAAGTTGCAAAGATGGCTTTCATTTCATTCTCTGTAAACCCTTCTACGACAATGAATCCCCTACTTGTAGAAAAACATTTTAATCGCAAACACGGTCCAAACGCATATTATGGACAAAATAAAAAACAT